>JALZVB010000211.1 GCA_023300835.1 Saprospiraceae bacterium
CAGTATTACGGGGGACCATAGTAAATAGAACCAAATATTGGCAGTAAAAATAGAGAAATATACAGGTTTTTGTGTCTGCCGTAGGTCCTATTAACTACATTCCCCCGTAATAGTCACGGCCAAGCCACGTTATTAGTTGTAAGTGCAATTTTATTTATGCCTTCTATTAGTGAGAGTTGAGAAAGGAAATCTATTATACCTTTTCGGAGGAGTGGTTCGCCACCCGTAATTCTAATTTTAGAAACACCTTCTCGAGCAAGAATACTACAGACTCTGAGCATTTCTTCATAGCTCAATAGTTCGTCTTTTTTTACGAACTTGATTCCTTCCTCTGGCATACAATAGAAACATCGCAGATTACATTTATCTGTAACTGCAATTCTCATATAATTTATCTCTCTACCATGATTATCTATAATCATACATCAATGTCGTATGTGAATAGGTCCTTTCTTGTACTTAAGAGAAAGTCCATTTCTGTTTTTAAAAGCAGCTACTATTTCTGCAGCTATTGACAAGGCAATTTCCTCTGGGGATTCAGCTCCTATGTCCAATCCTATTGGACTGTAGAAAAATGATTGACTGTTTAAGTCATATAGATTCAATTCATTTTCCATCTTAATAAGCCTCTTTTTAGGACCTAGCATTCCTAGATATTTAGGCTTCTTTTTTATTAAATCCTTAAGGCACAATTTGTCTCTTTTGAAATCATGAGACATCATTACTATTGCCGTAAAATTATCAATCGGCAATTGATCAACTTCATCATAGCCATACACTTTTTGGGCTAGTGATAACACCTTCTTATTGAGTTTAGCGGAATTAGCAACCAAGTGAATTTCCCAGCCTAATTCATTTGCAAGAGCTAATAGCGTATTTACATCATAGTTGTCACCTATAACAATAAGCTTGGTTTCTGGTACGATATACTCTGCCAATAATTCTACTTGAGCACTTGCCTTATTTATATGAGATATTATTGTTGCTCGTTGCTGATGTTTTGATTTGCGAATGCCATTTTTTATAACATCTTTTTCTATTCCGCAGAATTCTTGGACTGCAGGCGCATTCATATCAATTACAGTACATGTCCCCAGTAGGTTTTTTTCTTTCGAATGACCTATGACTTGTAACAAGATCTGCGGTTCTTTGATGTTTATAAGATCTCTCAGAAGCTCAACTGGATTAATGGGATCATCAAAATCAATAGGTGTCACCAATACCTCAATACGACCATTACATCCTAATCCGACACCTATCTGATTACTGTCGTCCTCCATTGTGTCATAAATCACAGTAGTGGGTGAGTTATTGTATATCGCTTTTTGAGATTTGCGCAAAGCGTCTCCTTCCAGACATCCACCACTTATCCCTCCTACCCATTGACCAGAGGTACTGACAAGCATCCTGGCTCCTATCCTTCTATAGGAAGACTCTTCAACATTAACAACTGCAGCCAAGGCAACTTTGTCCTTGGTTCTGTCAATACTGTCATATGCAGCTACTATTTTTCTAATTTCTTTCAAGAGAGGCGCTTATAACTTACTTTTAGGACTTGATTAAACATTATCTTATTCTACTTGAGGTCTACAATTTGAAGAATTATTATAACATATACATTATTGTAATATTGAATTTCTTTATCCTTCCACTTATTGGGCAAAAAGATTCTATTACAGTGCCCATAATAGAGATTAATTCAACAAGAATAAAGACTTCTCTCAAAAATACACCACTTAGCATTTCAAAGATAATTGAATTAAACAGCTTGGGTACAAATCTTGGGCTACAAGAATATCTAAATTATGTTCCTGGCGTCTATGTACAGAATGGAAATAACTATGCCCAAGATCTTAGAATATCAATAAGAGGATTTGGCGCTCGTTCTGCATTCGGAATCAGAGGTGTCAAACTTATCGTAGATGGTATACCAGAGACAACCCCTGATGGACAGGGACAACTTGATAATGTTAATCTAGAACAACTAAAGAGTATTGAGATTATCAAAGGTCCAGCAGGCGTTCTGTATGGAAATGCAGCAGGCGGTGTTGTCAGTTTGACTACCTATGATGGTGATAATGATAAATGGCAAATAGGTTACACAGGTGGTTCTTATGGATTATCAAAGATGGCTATACAGAAAGCCTTCAATCTTAATAAGTCACGTTTTTCATTCAACGCTGTGACAACCAAAGTAGATGGTTATCGATCACATGCTAGATATGTTGGCCATAATATTAATTCAAAATATACATATCAACCCAATAAGAATAATAACATCAATGTTGTTCTCAATATCACACATAGTCCGACTGCTCAAGATCCTGGAGGAGTTGACAGTCTATTTACCGCAATTGATAGCACTAGAGCAATAGCTAGGGATAGAAATATATTGTTCGATGCTGGAGAATCTATTACACATTATAAGTTGGGTATATCGGGATCATATCAGTTAGCAAGTAACAAGCAGATCAACGTTTACGGCTTTGCATCTCACCGTAGCTTTTCAGGTCGACTTCCATTTGAATCTCAGGGCCTTATCGCCTTACAGAGACTATACGGAGGGCATGGTTTAAATTATGAAAAAACAAATATTTTTGAACGATCTGTAAATGTCATACAAATTGGATATGAGATATTAGGCCAACGAGATAACAGGCAACGATATGATAATATCAATTCTCAAAAAGGAAATCTAACACTAGATCAGATCGAATCATTTTCGTACTTGAGTGCCTATATATTAGACGAATTTAGTTTTGATAAATTAAGTATTTCTGCTGGATTACGTTACGACTTTAACTATTTAGAAGTTGATGATAATTTTATTTCTAATGGTATTAATAACGACAATCTAGAGCTACAAGCATTCAATCCAAGTATAGGATTGAAGTATAGGCTTCAGCCAAATATCCATATTTATACAACATTCAGAACAAGTTACGAGACACCTACCTTGAGTGAATTATCAGCTGACCCAAATGGCTTAGGTGGTTTCAACACCTCTCTAGGTTTCCAATCAGCAAATAATATTGATATCGGACTTCAGAAGACTAACGGTAAGTGGACTTTTGACATCACAGGATTTTATATAAATACAGACAACGACCTTGTTCCTTTTGAACTAGCAGAATTTCCAGGACGTACCTTTTATTCCAATGCAGGCTCTACAGACAGATATGGCATAGAATTAAGCTCTCGTCTTATTATTCTAAAAGACATCTTTATTTCTGCTAACTATACTTATTCGCATTACGCATATAATGACTATATAAATGACGGTATTGACTTGAGTGGGAATAAGATTCCTGGATTACCCAATCATCTCCTCAGCATTGTCATAAGTAATAATCCCAGTTCAAGATTTTCTTATAAAGTCGAAAGTCTAGTCAGGAGCCAGGTATATGCTAATGATGAGAATACTATCATAGACAATGGATACAATATTGTGAGTGCAAGAATAGGTTACAAACTCATAACGAATAACTGGCAAGCGAGTATCTTCGGAGGTGTAAATAATTTATTTAGTACACGATATAATGATAACTTGCGTATCAATGCTTTCGGTGGAAGATTCTTTGAACCTGCTCCTTTGCGTAATATATACTTAGGCGTTAGATTAGAAATATAAAACGATATGAAATTAAAGTGTTTTGGAATAATAAAGGATTTGGTAGACAGTGATAATATCCTTATTGACACTGACCAACCTACAAGTGTTGAGAGTCTCAGAATATGGTTATCCCAAAATCATACAAGTATTAATACCCTTTCATCATATATGATAGCCGTAAATCAAGAGTATGCAGAAAACAATCAAGTTATAAATGCAGCAGATGAAATTGCTCTTATTCCACCAGTGAGTGGAGGTTAAGCTATCCCCTAATTATGAATAATATAGAAACCCAATTATCAGAGAAACCTCTTTCTATTGACCATTGTTATCTGTCAGTATTAGATCCCAGTTGTGGTGGCAATTCCCTGTTTGTAGGAACAGTAAGAAACCTGAATAAAGGGGAATCTGTAACCCATCTTGACTTTGAAGCATATGGCCCTATGGCGATCAAAGAACTCGATAAAATTGCACAACATTGTACAGACAAGCTTGGCGCTAATAAAGTATGCATACATCATCGTACAGGTATAGTCGGCATCAAAGACATTGCCGTCATAATCGCTATCTCTAGTAAACATCGCAAAGAAGCATTTGCCGCATGCGAGTACGTTATCGATACCCTCAAAGA
>JALZVB010000212.1 GCA_023300835.1 Saprospiraceae bacterium
TAAATAACTATCCAACACAGAAACTTAGTTATGGAATTATTGTTAAGTATCTATTAACATTAAATGAGGAATTATTACAAACAAGATTTCGTGAAATTAGAACGTAACTATCTCATCCACCCTCACTCTCTGGCACTGGGTTTATTGCTTGCGGGGATTACAGCGCTATTTTTAGCCTTTTCTGGAGCCTACCTATACGCTAGAATACAAAATGGAACAGCACCTATTAAGCTACCTTTTTTATTTGTGGCTAACTCGATAATATTAATCGCTTCCAGTTATACAATCGTAAAGGCAATGTCTGACTACAAGTCAGACAATACAGTTATGTATAAGCGGCATCTTACAATGACACTTATTCTTACAGTGGTTTTTCTTGTAAGTCAATGTGTGGCTTGGAAACAACTCTATAATAGTGGCGTATTTGTTAATCACAGTAACCTGACTTCATATCTTTACCTAATTTCTATTGTCCACTTTGCGCATGTTATTATTGGGATTCCTTTTCTGGCGTTTTTTCTCAAAGATTGTATACAACGTATGAAAGAACCCGTAAGTGTATTGGTATATTTTTCTGATGAGGCAAAAAAAAGGAAATTGAAATTGATTACGACTTACTGGCACTATCTAGATGCCTTGTGGATTTACTTAGTCGTATTTTTTCTTGTTAATCAGTTGTTTTGAAAATGTTATCTCACAATAAGTTTAGTCACTTTATGATAAGGTAAATTTTTATTCAATTTTTCTATAACATTTTCTTTAGTCAAATTCAGTTCTTGCTTGAGTGGAGATGAAGATATGTAGACCGTAAGTGTGCCTTTAAAAAATTTGACGGAAGTTGTATAATTAGAAATTACTTCTCCAAAAGTAGCTCTCCATACATTTTCTATGGTGTATTGATTAAACCCAGATGCTAGCCGCTTATTTGTGGTGAACATACCCTGGAATATCTGGTCTAATTTTTTGCCATCTTCACTCATGTAAGCTTCCGTTTGTTATGGTGTAATGATTGAACTCAATATTAAGTTCATCAAGTTTTGATTTTACGCGTTCCTCTTGGGTATCTGTAATAATTACTTGGGTATTGAGCTCATTATTACATATATCCAATACTTTATAAACTCTACTTTCGTCCAATTTATCAAATATATCATCGAGGAGTAGAATAGGATTTTTACCAGATATATTCTTAAACCACATAAGTTGCGCTAACTTAATGGCAATAACAGCTGTTTTTAATTGTCCCTGAGAAGCATACTTCTTGATAGGCGTATCCTGAATCGTAAATATCAGATCATCTCTATGAATACCCACATTGGACTTACCCGTTATATAATCTCTATCAAGTGAATTAAAAAGTAACATGGACATATCTTCACTTTTCAAATGCGAACGATATTCAATACTTACCACCTCATTACTTCCTGATAAGTCATTATATAATTTTTGAAATATAGGTTTAATCTCGTCTATAAATTCAGATCTATGCTTATAAATAAGATTAGCCGGTTGTATCAAGCCAGTATCTAAGCTTTGTAATAGTAACGCATCTCTTTTTCTAGTTTTAAAACAATTTTTGAGATAAGCATTCCTTTGCGAAAGCAACTTATTGTATTGCATGAGATTGAGAAGATACTCTCTACTGGACTGTGCTATTGTTCTATCTATAACCTTCCTCCTTTCGATACTACTATCCATCAATATCTGAATATCCTTAGGTGCAATGATAAATGAAGGCATCCTACCTAGTAGTTCTAGGATTGATTTTATGGCGTTCTGATCAATTTTGTAACTCTTTTTCTGCTTAACAGAAGATACGATTTCAATCTTAACATCATTACCATCATTGAACAACCCTTCGATTCTGAAGAAATCCTCTCCATTTTTATAAACAAACTTGTCTTGATGGGTAAAATAGCTTTTACCAGTGCTGAGATAGTAAACAGCTTCTAGAATTGACGTTTTACCAGCCCCATTAAGGCCCGTAATAAGGTTAAAGGATGGATTTAATTCAATAGATAAGTTAGAATAGTTCCTAAAGTTGGTAATTTTTAAAAATTGTATCTTGATATCTTTCAATTAACTTATCTTTATGCTTTGATTGTAAAAGTAATCTAACAACCATATAATTTATAAAATATATGTCTGAAGTAGCTGATAAAGTTGTAAAAAAAGGAGCCAAAGTAAAAGGTGAAGCTGTTTATCCTAAAGAAACGTACATAGAGTGGTATACTATAATGTTACGTATAAGAAGATTTGAAGAAGCGGCACTTAAAGCATATAGTCTGCAAAAAATAAGAGGATTCTTACACGTATACATAGGTCAAGAAGCCATTGCAGCAGGTATCAAAACAGCATTAAGACCAGAAGATAAAGTACTGACAGGCTATCGACAGCATGGAATTGCCTTGACAAAAGGCTTAACTTCTAAGTCTTGTATGGCAGAATTGTTCGGTAAAGTAACTGGAGCTGTAAAGGGTAAAGGTGGATCAATGCACTTTTCATCTAAAGAACATAACTATATCGGTGGAAATGGTATCGTAGGCGCACAGATTCCTATCGGTGCAGGTGTTGCACTGGCTGAAAAATACAGAGGTACCGATAATCTAAGTCTTACAATGTTCGGTGACGGAGCTGCAAGACAAGGAGCACTGCATGAAGCATTTAACATGGCTATGACGTGGAAACTTCCAGTACTTTATGTTGTTGAAAACAATCAATATGCCATGGGTACATCTGTAGAAAGAACGACTAATGTGCATGATATATACAAGTTAGGTCTAGGATATGATATGCCAAGTGAGCAAGTTGATGGAATGTCACCAGAAGCTGTACATGAAGCTATGGATAGAGCGGCAAAGCATATCAGATCAGGAAAAGGGCCTTATTTCTTAGAAATTAAGACATATAGATATAGAGGTCACTCGGTATCTGATCCAGGTAACTATAGATCAAAGGATGAGGTAAAAGAATTCAAAGAAAAAGATCCTATCGCTCTACTTGAAGAAAAGATGATAGCACAAGGATTGGTATCAGAGAAAGAGTTTGATGCCATAAAGCTAGCGGTTAAAGAAGAAATAGCAGAAGCAGTGGAATTTGCTGATAAGTCAGATTTCCCATTAGGATCAGAATTATATGACGATAATTATGTGCAGAAAGATTACCCTTTTATAATGGACTAATTCACATTACAATAACTTTCACTATTTTTGCACAAATTTTTACAAAACCAGGATGGCAAAGAGACATAATAATACAGGAGAAACAGATAGCAGATCAGAGGAAGCAATAGTAAATGTTGTTGAATCTAAGGCTACGCTACAAGATAAATTTGAAAAGAACAGGGGCATGGTATTAGGCCTTATTGCGGGTTTATTTCTACTCGTAGGATGTTTTATCATATACAAGTACGTAATAAAAGATCCGAAAGAGCAACAAGCTAAAGCTGCAATATATAAGGCAGAACAACAATTTGCTCAAGATTCCTTTGCATTAGCACTTGAGAATCCAGGTGGTGGATTTGAGGGCTTACTTGATGTAATATCTAACTACAGCGGTACAAAAACAGCTAACTTAGCTAAATTGTATGCTGGTGTTTCGTATCTTAACTTAGGTAGATATGATGAGGCAATCTCACATTTAAATTCTCACTCAGCAGGAGGAAGCTTCTCGCCTATTATCAAAAATGGTAATCTAGGAGATGCTTATTCAGAAAAAGGTGACTTCGGTCAAGCTATAAGTTTCTATTCAAAAGCAGCGTCAGCTGGAAATGATGATCTACTAACGCCATACTACCTATACAAACTGGGTTTGTTATCTAAGAGAAATGGTGATAATGGCAAAGCTTTAACTTCTTTCAATAGAATCAAAACTGACTTTCCAGATTCTGAAGAAGCTACTAAAATAGCAAGTCTTATATCAGCTGTATCTAAGTAATCATAAGTAAAAGAGTAGACATTAAGAAGAAAACTAATCTATCGGAAATTGACAATTGCCCTTCAGCTGAAGGATATAAGATTCATATTGCGGTATCAGATTGGAATTCTGAAATAACGTCAATTTTACTTAAAGGGGCACAAGACACCTTGTTACAACATGGTGTATCTCAAGAAGATATGGAGATAGTCCATGTTCCGGGTTCATTTGAATTACCGGTAGCTGCAAAAACACTGCTCAAACAAAGAAATTGTGATGCCATTATATGCTTAGGTTGTGTAATAAAAGGAGATACGGAACATGATCAGTTTATCAATCAAGCGATATCTAATTCAATAGCTCAGTTAGGTATTATCTCAGGCAAACCTATAACTTTTGGTGTACTTACCGTTAATACCGCTGAACAAGCCACAGAAAGAGCGGGTGGCAAGCATGGCAACAAAGGCATAGAATCTGCTATTACAGCCATCAAAATGGTTCATATGCAGAAGACGCTTAGCCAGCCGTCAGGACAAAACATAGGGTTCGGTTAAAACCCAATCTCTATTCAATGTAAAAAGCTTAACTCAATAGGAATGTCTGTGAAAATTAAAGTCATAAACAGCGGATTATTCAAATTAGATGGTGGTGCCATGTTTGGTGTTGTCCCACAAGCCATATGGAAAAATCTCAATCCTCCTGATGACAACAATATGTGTACTTGGGCTCTCCGATGCCTCTTAGTAGAAGACGGAGACAGAAAGATATTGATAGACACAGGAATGGGTGATAAGCAGGATGATAAATTCAGATCGCACTTCTATCCACACGGCTCTACCCTTCTCAATTCTCTAAAAGAAAACGGGGTTACACCTGATGAAATCACAGATGTATTATTGACGCATCTACACTTTGATCATTGCGGTGGTGCACTATACAGAGATAATGATCAAATAAAGACAACGTTCCCCAACGCAGTCTATTGGTCTAATGCCTCACACTATCAATGGGCGATAACGCCTAATTATCGTGAGAAAGCTTCTTTCTTACCAGAAAACATAAAGCCTCTAAAAGATCTGGGGCAACTAGATTTTATAGAAGAGAAAGATGGTGTTCGATTTAGTGACAATATCACTATCAAGTTCGCTTACGGTCACACAGAAGCCATGATGATCCCTCACATCCATCTGGATAATGCTAACGTACTTATCTATACAGCAGACTTGTTAGCTTCTAGTTTCCACGTGAGAATGCCATATGTTATGTCTTATGATATAAGGCCACTTGTTACGCTAGCTGAGAAAAAGGCTCTTTACGCTGAGGCTGTTGCTGACAATCAATATTTCTTTTTTGAACATGATCCTATTAACCCTATCGGAAAATTGAGAAAGGATTCTAAAGGACGATATATGTGCCAGACAGATATTGGGCTTGGGGAGATTGTTTAATACGACAAATGTCTTAACCCGTTTTTTTATCATACAAGTTCTTCTGAAAGCTAATGAAATTTTCTCTTATTGACTTTATGTTACCTAATTCTCTTTTTGCGTCTGCTATGGCTTTGTACTTAAGTTCAAGTAATTCCGGGAGTTTCTTATCATCCAATTCATTTACCCCATCTCTTACATATTGTTCAAGGACAAAATTTAGAAATTCTTGTTGCTTAGCATTATAATCCATGATTTGAAGTTTGGCCTTTGAGGCTCTTTCTAATCTTGGTAATAGATTCTTTTGATAGGCTACATAGTTAAGCACATCAAATAAGTCACTCTCTTCACCTTGCACTAATTTCCTCAAATCGTCTAATTGGTCGCTCGTATAGCCCTTTTCATTCAATTCCTCAATAAGTCTTTTCCTTGTACTCGGAATACTCCACATTTTCCTTAACTCTTC
>JALZVB010000213.1 GCA_023300835.1 Saprospiraceae bacterium
GTAAAAGTAACAGAAATGCCTTTGCCCTTTTTTATCTTGGACACTTGTGACCTTATTTATAAATTAATCGAAGGAAATCTAAATTTCATTTATCATATGTTGTAAAAAACGCTTAATACAATAGGTAGTTCTCGAATTATTGCCCAATTCTAAAAAGAATTGGCCATATTTTTTTATACAACTCCGAACCTGTATTCTGTTACATGATTATACACTTCACCTGATTTCAATCTCACTTCAGGGAAATGCTTGTGCCGAAGTGAATCAGGAAAATGCTGGGTCTCTAAACAAAAAGCAGGCCTAGGAATATTATCATAGATTGTATAGAGTTGCAATCCAGGCTGCGTTGTATAGACTTGCATAGTTCTTCCAGAAGTTGGCTCCAACACTGATGCCGCCAACGATAGTCTCCCTGTATTATAGTCTTGCAATACGTAATTCAAGTCGTATAGGTATTCTTCCCCGTTACTATTAATAGACCTGGGCACGCTGAAATCATATGGTGTCCCTGTTACACTTTTGATCATACCTGTGGGAATAAGATTATTGTCTGATGCTGTATATTCAGAAGCATTCACTCTAAGTACATGATCTGAGATTGTATTACTATTCTTACCCGCTAGATTGTAGTAACTGTGTGAGGATAGATTAACAATTGTTGTTCTATCACATCTTGCTAAGTACTTTATAACAAGTGTATTTTCTTCAGTCAGAATATATGTAACTGTGACATTTAGATTACCTGGAAAACCTTCTTCCAAGTGTGGACTTATACGATGAAACTTAATACCATTTATCCCAGTATCTTCAATGACTTCAACAGTCCATACGTGTTTTCCAAAACCGCAATAACCGCCATGTAATGTATTCCTATCTTCATTAGCTGATAGTGAGTAGGAAGTATCATCTACTATTATATTAGCTCCAGATATTCTATTAGCATATCTCCCTACGACACAGCCCATATATTTATCATCCTTGAGATATTCATCTAAGGTGTTGTAAGCAAGTACTATATTATCTAGTTTTTTATACTTGTCAAGCGTATAAATTCCAAGAATGCAAGCACCATAATTAGACAGTTCTACACATGTTCCGTGAGAATTGGTTAGGCTGTATTTTTTAATTTCTTCGCCTGCCCACTGCCCCATAGTAGCAATGTTAATCATTCTTGCCCTTTCATCACAGACCTTCTTGCAATGCTATATGTCCTGCATCTAGTAATGCACGGACAGCTGTGTTATCAGCGGCATGTGCATATACTCTCAAGACAGGTTCCGTTCCAGATGGTCTCACCATCAGCCACTCGTCTTCGGACACATAAAACTTATGTCCATCTAGAGATTCTGTCTTGATAACTGGACGACCTGCAATGGATGTTATCTCACCATTTTTACATTTGTCTATGATAGCCCATTTCTTAGAATCCTCTATATGTAGATCATCTCTATCAAACTTAAAGGCCCCAACTTTGGCATATATATCTTGTATCAATTCTTCTAAAGTCTTTCCTGTCTTGGCCATGAACTCCATAATGATAAGCCCTATCCATATACCATCTCTTTCTTTGATATGCCCTTTTACCGCTAAACCACCAGACTCTTCTCCACCGACTAGGACATCTTCCTTAGTCATGATCTCTGCAATATATTTGAAGCCAATTTTGGTCACTTCAACATCGAGGCCATACTGCTTAGCCAGCTTTTCCATTTTATTAGTAACAGAGAAAGTTATAATTACTTTTCCATCATACTCTTTGACCTCCTTCATGTAATACATAAGGAGTAACAGGATGTGATGAGAATCTACAAACTCTCCATTGGCGTCATATAGTCCTATTCTATCTGCATCACCATCATTAGCTAATCCGAGATTTAGTTTATCAGAGTTTTTTAATGCTTCAGATAGTTCCTTTAGGTTTCTATGGATAGGCTCAGGCGCTTGTCCGTAAAATGAGGGGTTATACTCACAGTGTAAAAGATGCGCATCAGGAAACAATCTCCTTATAACATTCTGACCTGCTCCGTACATGGCATCATATGCCAAATTGATATTTGAATTTCTTATCAGATCTAGGTCAAAATTATCTTCAACATGTTTTATATACATGTCCTCTAGATTAACGTACTCAATTAAACCCTTCTCTTCATATTTTTTCAATGGTAGAAGTTTACCTAGTGGGGAATCAGGTATTATAGCTTCTACTGATTCTATATCAGATGGAATTGTAGGTCCGCCATATCCTGATTTTAGTTTGAATCCATTATAAGAAGGTGGATTATGGCTTGCCGTGATCACAATTCCCATATCCGCTTTAAGTTTCACAACACCTAGGGAAACCATAGGCGTACTTGCGAAATTCTTATCGTAATACACTTTTATATTAAAGTTGGCCATCATCTGAGCAGCTACTTCACTGAACATAAGTCCACCAAATCTACAATCATATCCTATTACAACAGAGGTCATCCCCTTCATCATCATCCATTTAGCGGTAGCTTCTGATACACGTTGCACGTTGTCAACTGTATAATCTTTAGCTATTATAGCTCTCCATCCATCTGTTCCGAACTTAATTTTCTTTGGACTCATCATAACACATCTTTTGATTGCAGGCTGATCACCTGAATGTTCACTAATACTCTCAATTTCTAAAATCGCAAAAATAAATTGCGTTAATTTTTTTGGGAATTTCAATACAATTTATACAAAAGTAATGAAAGTCAACATACAACACATATAATTAATTCATAATATAACTGTAATTTTACGCTATGGATTCTTACAGACATAGAGGTTTAAGAAAAAAACTTATTCAAGAGCTAGAAAAGAAAGGTATTAAGAATAAAAAAATTCTGTCTGCCATGGCAATGATACCTCGGCACCTTTTCTTAGATACTGCGTTCGAGGAGCAAGCTTATAAGAACAAAGCTTTTCCTATCGGAAATGAACAAACGATCTCTCATCCATATACAGTTGCAAGACAAACAGAACTTATTAATCCTCATCCCACTGATAAAATCTTAGAAATAGGGACCGGATCTGGATATCAGGCTTCATTATTATCGCTTCTCTGCAGGAGAATATATTCCATAGAAAGACACAAAAGTCTCCATCAGATCACGACAGTCCTATTACAAAAACTAGGTTACGGTAGTGTAAGAACGCTTTATGGAGATGGTTACAAAGGGGCGCCTCGCTATGCACCATTTGATAAGATCCTCGTAACGGCTGGGGCCGAAACGGTACCACAAGAATTATTAACGCAACTCAAAGTAGGTGGTGTATTAGTCATTCCAGTAGGAAGTGGTGATGACAAAACAATGTTGCGTATTACCAAAATAGACGAAAGCAAATACAATAAAGAGTCGTTTGGTATTTATCAATTTGTTCCATTTCTCGGCGGTGTTTCAACTAACTAAAAACACTAACAAAAAGAGGGCCCAGAAATGAATTCTAGCCCTCTGGAATCTGATTAGTGACTCCTACTCAACCTCATTTTATTAACACATTCTGGGTCTGACATAATTCAATCTGAGTTAAAAATTAAGTTAGGTTTAACAAAAAAAAGCCGCTAATAAGGCTTCGATTAAGCCAAATCGTGTCAGTATTACATCCAAAGCATAAAAAAAGCCCATAATCATGCAATCACACGATTATGGACTTTTTACAAAAGTAAAGTTTAAACTTACTTACTTTAGTTATTAAGTATTAAAGGCAATCCGCCTTCTGCACCTCCTATAATTACTACTTTAGAATTAGGTGATTGAGCCAGTTCTAGTGTAGCTTCTATGCCTTTGTCCCTAAGTATTTTATCTGTCAGTGAAGCATTAAGAATATGATTGGCATCTGCTTTGGCTTGAGCTTCTATAATCTTTCTTTCTGCCTCTTTTCGCTCTCTATTCAATTTGAATTCATATTCAAATGAAAGCTGCTCCTGCTTAAGTTTCTGTTCTATCGCAGCTTGCAGGGTTTCTGGTAATTCTACAGACCTTATTAATATGGCATCTAGTTCTATATAATTTCTAGCCGTTGCATCCTTAGTAGTTGTATATATTTCATCTTGTATCGCTTCTCTTTTAGTAGAATACAATTCCTCAGGTAGATACTTACCTATGACCTCTCTTGTTGCAGATCTGATCTCTGGGTTAATAATTCTATCTACATAATCTTTTCCTATTTCCTTGTGCATTCTACCTATATCTGCTGCTGATGGCTTATATCTATACGACAACTCCACTGCAATAGAAAGCCCATTCTTAGATAGAACATCCATTTTTTCAAATCCCTCATTCAATCTAGCATCATATATATCCATAGAATTCCACGGAGCTACAAGATTAAATCCTTCTTTATATACATTTTCTGTATCCACACCACCACCAAAACGCTTGAATAGAACGCCTCTATGCCCAGGCGGTATCGTTACAAATATTGTACTTGTAAGAATACTCAGTAACATTATTAGTATAAAAAAGAAAATCAAATATTTGATAATATTTCCAGGAAAGTTAAATTCTGGTGCTTGTCTTCTGTTTGTCATATTTATTTAATCTAGTTATTGGTGAGTTGAATATTGCTAATAAAGGTAACCCAATTATACCTTATCCCATTTACGTTTCAGAATGTCACTTATATTCAATTGAATTAATCTAACTCTGCGTTGAAAATACTCATCATATCTATGGCTAACCTGCATTTTCCGTCTTGATCCTAAACAAATTCATTTTTATATCTAATGCGACAACTTAAAATAGAAATGGCATTAAATAATTCCATTCTTAATTTAGTTACCCAAATTGATTAGCCGCTTCAATAAGCATATCAGAGGTAATATCATTCATGCACTTGAAATGCTTCTTAGGGCAAGAATGATTACCTTGTTTGGTACATGGTCTGCAGTTTAAATTATTTATTTGGACAATCTTATACTGCGACTTACTACAATATGGCGTATAACCTAAAATGGGATGTGTACTACCATATACGGCGACAAGCGGTACATCTAAGGCAGCCGTAATATGTAGCATTCCACTGTCTCCACTCACTACAAGTAGGGCTTTACTTATCAATCTTGCAGAGTCAGAAATTGATAATAAACCTACTGTATTGAGCAATTGCTTATGGGAACATTGGTCTATTATTGTAGCTGCTAGTTCTTGCTCCCCTTTCCCTCCTACAAGAATAATAGGTCTATCATATAAACCTATAAACTCAACTAATAGCCTGCTTGGCATTTGCTTGGTATAGAAAGCGGCCCCAATGTTTATGACTAAATAACTCTTGGGTAAATCGTAGGCAGATAATGTAGACTTTTCTTTAAAATGAAATGAGGTTTTTGGTTTTTTAATAACTGATCCAATTGGCTTGATGACATCTAGAAATCTCTCTACGATGTGCTTTCTGTCGCCATTCTTTAAATTAAACTTGGTTAGCAAGAACATCCCTACGGGGTCTTTGGATAGTGTATAACTCTTGGCAGACAATGACAGTTTTACTTGCTTGGATCTGAGGTTGTTATGTAAATCTATTACACGATAAAAATCTATTTCTTTGAGAAGTGCAATGACATCTTTTAACTTATCAGTTAGTGTCCAGACCTTAAACACCTTAGCGTTAGGTTCTAACAATTGTGCAAATGCGGCTTTCGTAAGATAATGTACTTCATAACCCTGTTCGTATAATACATCGATCACAGGAGTTGTAAGAACAATGTCACCTATAGAATTAAATCTTATGATTAATACCTTCTTGATGCTAAATATTTAAAACAATTATAAAAAAAGATCAAGATAATAAGCTGAATAACAATAAGACAATTGTCACCATAAAAATGGATATCTATTATTCCAGCAATCTTACTAAACACAAAGTAAATTCAAAGAACAAAAGTTAAATACCTCGCAGATCATATCAATAATTCGTTGTTTGTCAAGTTTTAACACATAACAATTAATTATAATATATATTTGTCTTAGAACTTTGGAATCTGGTGTTAAAGTCAACTCAAGCCAAATAATAATTTTTATTATTTAATTGTGTAGCCGCAGGTTTCTAGTCGTTAAAGCAATATACGATTATGATTAAAATGCACTGCTGGGGATCGGAAGAG
>JALZVB010000214.1 GCA_023300835.1 Saprospiraceae bacterium
TTATGACCTCCTGAAGAAATTTCGGCAGTAGAGAAATCTCTTCCGGCTGACAATGTATAGGCAGAAGCTGACATATAGTTCTCGTCAATTCCGACTAACCTGATATTAGGATTAGTCTTTTTTAGGCCATGCTTAATTGTTGATTTCCAACCACAGAATGTATTGACAGAAACCTTGGCACCTCCATAGTCATAGGCTTCCTTGAATGCCATCGCTTGCTTAAAATCAAATGGTGCACCTTCTTTCTTCTTTTTGCCATTATGACGACCCATACTATTGGTAGGATAGATATTAAAGGCGTTAGCCCCCATCCTATTGAAACTACTACTCATAGATAGTAAAATAGTATCTATAGCGGTGAGAATACCTACTAGACAGGTTATACCAATGGCAATAATCATCAATGTCAGAATAGATCTGAGAAGGTTAGACCTTACTGAATTGAGTGCTACTTTTATATTTTCTAAAATATCCATGTATACGGTGCTATAGCTGGTATCAGGGTAAAATAAGCTAATTATATCAATTGAACTTCAGAATGCCGCACATGTTTGATGGAAACTGCTTACACTTATTTGTAAATACGTGTCATAGCTATGGCTCTGCCTGCGTTTTTCGCCTTGAGCTAAACAATTTCATTTTGAAATCTTATATGGCATCTTAAAATTCAATAGGTATTAATTTATTGATACCTCTAAAGATAGGGCTAATGTGAGGTTTTATATGATTGAATAGACATAGTGTCTGAGAACTTAGACTAAAGGTATAGAGTGAGTGATATTTTATTTTCCGTCATCGGCAGTTGTAAAGTAATCTTTTACAACTGAAATTTCATTCAACTCGCTGTCTTTCAATACATTAACTATGTGTTGGCCTATGTGTTGGCCTATGTTTTGTTTAGAGGTGTCAAAAAGTTCTACGAGTTGTTTTTAGTTCATCCATACATTCTCATTTACGGCATAAAGCGCAACGGCTGCCAGGCCATCATCTGAGTTGTATACAATTATGTTACCCTGTTGTTTCATGATTTATTTTTGGCGAAAGCTTGATTTAAAAAAACTTGAAGGCGCTATTATCCGATGTTACATCAGAAACAAAAATATGATTCAATCTTGACACAGTTTTGAGAATACTCCCTCTCTCACATAACTCATTGATGAATTGTTATTAAAAATATAGATTTTATAAGGAGGTAAGGTCTGAATTCAATCAATTCTAAACCCTACTAACAACGATGTGGATAATACGATACACAAGCATTTCTTGAAATCTTGGATATTATGGCTTGTAATTCTAAATTTGATCTTATTTATCATCAATACCTTGAAACAGATTGGATAACCTGCAACTATATATTGAGAGTCTCATTTTTGTAACAGAAAAGGCGATTAAGCTCGATGATATCAAGAATACATTGACGGCACACTTTGGTACGCCATTCAAGGAAAAGGATATTAGAGCTGCATTAGACGCATTGATAGTCAAATATGACGATGAGAAATATCCGTTTCAAGTCAATGAAATTGCTGATGGCTTTCAGTTTCTGACCAAAGGCGTCTACTACCCGCTTGTAAGTCAGTATCTGAGATTAGAATCTAAATCTAAAATGTCTAAATCAGCACTAGAGACACTGGCTATTATATCTTATAAGCAACCCATTACCAAGTCAGGTATGGAAATTATAAGAGGTGTCAATTGTGATTATGCCGTTACCAAGCTCCTAGAAAAGGGACTTGTGGAGATGGTCGGTCGTGCTGAAGGTCCTGGAAGGCCTCTATTATATGGAACTACTGAGAAGTTTCTCAATCATTTTGGGTTGAAAAATCTTAAGGAACTTCCGACGATTAAGGAATTTGACAAAAGTCAAGAAATAGGTGTGGCGACTGATAGTCTCCCAGAAAGTGGAGATCCCGCAGTTATTAAAGACAAGATGGAAGCTGAAGCTAATGAAGATGCTAGTATTGAAGAAGCTGACAACACATCTACTGAAACAGCTATAGCGAATGAAACGACTACACCTCAATCTCCAGAAGAAGTTGAAGCAGAAAGGGAGCCAGAAAAAGAAGTCACTATCGAAGCGGAAGAACCTTCTGATAACGCAGAAATAACGACAGAATCTACATCTGATCTAGAAACCAGTGAACCAATCGAGCCAGAAAAAGAAGTGACTATCGAAGCGGAAGAACCTTCTGATAACGTAGAAATAGAGACTGAATCTACAGCTGATCCAGAAACCAGTGAACTAATAGCGCCAGAAAAGGTTTCTGATACTGATAGTAATAGTGAAGATTCTAAACAGATTTCAGAAGAAGAACAATAATGCCAGATAGCAAAGCACCAGCACCCATAGTTAATCGAGTAGCCAATTCTGGTATTAAGGTCGTGAATCTTGAAAACTTCTTTCCTGAGAATGAGATTATAGTATTTGACATCAAGCCTTATCTTTTCAAGGAATTGATACTCAAAGAAAACATCACAAAGAAACGAGTGAGCATAAACTACAATGTAGAAAACTCTGTGGTTAAGAGTTTTCGCATCAGCTTGCCAAACGTGAATCCTGAACAAGCTCAGACTGTGCGCGCGAGTGGACCAGAAGTGAAAGAAATAGTGCTTATTGAGGGTGATATTTGGGAGATCAGAATGAAGCAAGCAGTAATTGGCAAAGTATCTATCGTGATCGCTTACGAAGATTCGAACTTACGTGAAAATGATATGGAGAATATTCATCCTGTAGACCTTATAGATGTGGAGCAGGCTATTCATTATGTTGTTGTAAGAGCTCCAGGAAGACTTGATATAAGAGTAGGTAATGATAATAAAAAAAGAGGCTGGAGAGTATTTGACTGGGCTGGTGTTCCAAAATATCTACACAATATCGCTGATCGTAGCGTCCCTGGACTCTGCTATCGTGTTACCAATGCTAGTGAGCCATTTACTGTATCCGTGAAGCGTCATGCCATGGCAGGAACTCTAAAACTCCGTGTTGAACAAGGTGAAATGAGAACCTTGCTTAGTGCAGACGGAAGTTCACTATCACGACTAAGTTTAGAAGTCAGAGTAATTGAAGAAAGTAGTCTTCGTGTGACTCTTCCTATGGGAGCTGAGTTATTTAATGTAGTGGTCAACGATGAGAGCGTAGCAGTTGTTAGAGATGAAGATGAATATCGATTCATTGTAGCCGAAGCTACAAAAGAAAATGCTGCATCTACAGTGAAAATCACTTATCGTAATCAAGGAGGGACAAAAGAGAGCGATGTGAAATTGTTAGGTCCTAGCCTTAACATCCCGCTAGAAAAAATACATTGGTATGTCATGTTACCTGATGGCTATGATTTCAATGTGAGAGAACATGCTGGATTCGATTATAAGGAACTGTTGGATTTAGGTAGTCAAAACTACGTGCAAAAATACGTCAGTAATGTTCGTACTCGCTACGAGCGACTAAGGAAACAAGGTGAGCAAGAATTGCAGCAGGCTATGACTTGGAGTAGTGAGGGTAAGCTTGATAAAGCGAACTATGCTTTTAACCGTGTATTCCAAAATGCGGCTGTTGATGCAGCCAGTAATGAGGACGCCCGTGTTAAGCTAGAGCGTAATATGACTAGCCAAGCTATTATGGGACTCAATACCCGAAGACAACAAATGTATCTAGACAATAAAAAAGCAGGCAAGGCAATGCGGAGTAATGGAGCACTAGAAAAAGCCGCTTCTGAAAACCCATTCTTCACTGGACAGCAAAACTTCGATCCGAACCAGCTGAGTAATTATATGCTTGGGAATACTCAGGAAGAAATCAACGCTATGTCACGTATCGCTAAGAAACTAGTGGGTAATCAACTCAATATTCCACAAGCCATGCAGGCAATAGATATAGAACTATTAGACACAAGTAGAGTGCTCCACTTCTACCGTGATATTCAACTATCAGGTGATAGCCACCCAATAATTAAACTAGGAATCAAACAAACTACTGAAGACGGAACAGGAGCTAACGGGACAATTATTATTATTCTTATTTTAGCTGCAGTTATAGGTGGTTTTATGTATAGAAAACTTTAAATCGAGATCATTCCCAAAATATCATCTCTAGCTAATCCTTGCTTTCTGAGATCTCTTATTGTTTCCGAGTAAGATCGTTTAGCCAGCCGCTTGCCATCCTCGTCTTTAATCAGGCGGTGGTGTTGGTAAGTCGGGCAGGGGAGTTTTAATAATTTTTGAATAATCCGATGTAAGTGCGTAGA
>JALZVB010000215.1 GCA_023300835.1 Saprospiraceae bacterium
AAGAAGTAATTAAATAAAGGTTTAATCAAATAGGATAGTAATCCACACTAGGTAACACGTAAGATTGAGATTGATATTATTTTAAGTGTTTGAGGGGAGCTTTTGGCTTCCCTCATTTTTTTTTGCCTAGACTAGAGATTCATATCAGAAAATCGCTCTCAGTTGTGCACTTCCTGTATTGATGAGTCTAGAATTTTCAGATTTTCTAAAGTTAGAGGATAGTATAAGATCAAAATTTGTAGATATTCTTCTGGTATAATTAAGATCAATGATGAAATTACTACCATCTCTAAGTCCTTGTAACATCTCAAATCCAACGGGAGAATTAGGGTTGTCACCGTCAAAATTCACTATTGCGAAATTCATTTTTAAAAGTAAACTGGTGTTAATAGATTGCCTCCAATTAACCTCAAGTCCTGCGTCCTTAATACTTGTTCTAACAATGGGATCTATGTTTGTATTTACTTCGTAGCTGTAGGACGCTATCAGTCTTAATTTATTACTGGGTCTATAGTTTAATTGTGGTGTTAAGTTATAGAAACTGATGTCATAGTCTTGATTTTCAAACACCTCAGAGATATACTCTTTCGTGCCTACAGTAGATTCTAATAAAGCATCTATTTTATCATGAACATTTATACGTATTCTTCCATAATATTCATCTGTCGATCTCTGTTCATAACCTGTTATCTGTAAGATTCTATTACTCAATGATCTACTTGTAAACTGGAGATCATAAGCGGGATTACCTCTATTAAAAAACAAACTATGATTAACAGAAGCACTCTGAGAAACCAGACTTACCGTATCTGAAAAATTGAAATTTATAAACCTGAAAAGCTGTCCTCCTTCTTCGTTTCTAGATTTCTGATCTATCCTTACTCTAGTTGTCCATTGCATTCTGGACACAAATGAATTTTTGTTTTTAAGGAATTTTTTAGGCGTGATATTTAGGCTCTCATTCCATAGCGCTTTATTAGTGCTCTCAAACTCATTGTTGAAAATTGAAATCTTTTCATAGGCGCCATCTTGTGGAATAATAGCTACTCTGAATTCATTAATATCTTGGTTTCCGTCCTCGTTAAAATCCTCCCAAGTATAAGAGCCTTCTCCACGCTGTACTTCTATATATTGGAACTCAAGCTTGGGCTCTTGTCCACTGTTACTTTCAAAAAAAGAATTGAGAACGAGACCATTTGACAGTATTTTTAACTTGTGATCTACTCTACCTATGAATGTTTTTTTGGGGTCATCTTGATCTAAGTAAATAGAATCTACATTATAATCACGCAATGCCAATTGCCATTCCAGGTAAGAAATTTTACCCTCTTTCCATTTACCACTTAACCTATATTCATTACTCGTAGATATCTGCTGGAATATATTGTCTATAGCTTTCTTGTCATTTCTATTAATATAATCAGCTCTTAAACTTACACCTGTATTAAGGTCTCTTTCGATAAAATAATTAACTAAACTAAATTTTCTACTAACTGCGTTAAGCGAATCTAAATTGTTGCCTATCAGTACTTTACGTTCATTGGACTCCGACTCATAAGTTGTACCTATTGTCCAATTGGACCAGTTCTTTTGGAGTAATATTCTGGGTCTTAAAAATTCTGTTTTCTCTTGAGTACTTGTAGAGTTCAAGTAGTCCGCTTTAGCATTTAACAAGTATCCGTTTTTATTAAAACTAGATGCTACTATATGTTTTAAACCATCGTAATTATCTTTATCGGAAAAACCTTCAAGATTATAACTCAGTGCCGTAGTACTATTCTTGATACCTAATTCTAAGTCAAGTAGCAATTGATCGTTTTTATCCGTAGCAGGATTATAATTCCAATCTCTAGTAAACTCAGCCGCACGATATCTGTTAAGCGGCTGAAAGTCATCTTGTACTAATTCCAGCTGAGCATGTGTAACTAATGTCCACGGTTTCTTCTTAATAGAAATAGACTTCAATTTATCAACCGAAGCCATCATACTGAGTCCAATGTTATCTTCATTATTTACAGTAGAAAATCGGTTGATATCATTATTAGATAAGGCCAATTCAGTGATTACAGAAAAGCTGTCTGTAGGTTCAAAAGTTGCCGACAAGGACATCATTTGTTTTTTTTCTGGTGGTACCAGCGGAAACTGAGGTTCATAATTGCCGAGCCCTTCACCTACATAAGTATATATTCTACCATTGATACCTACTTCTCCATCTATATTGTAAGAACCATTTCCAGAGCCCACATTACTGAAGTTGGCACCTACAGATGAAGGAGAAATTTCCTGTGCAAAAGAAAGTATATTGTTTTGGAAATTATAAGGCGTTATGTTTTCAAAATTATTGTCTTCTGGAATAAATATTCCAGATCTAAAAGCGGCAGAATCCCCTGTAGATTCCAGAATAGATAAGCTGGTACTATCTATTTCAAGGTTACTGGATGGGCTTTTACTATCCTGTTCATTATAGAAATTGAAACCTAACTCCCAGTTACCTTTCTTGAAGCTAGATTGCGTAGCATACAGTGATCTTAAATAATCTTGTGTGGAATACTCAAACTCTACTATGATCCTGGTATTGGCTGCAATAATCATATCTGGCGTAAAGCTTATTTCTGCTCTATTATAATCTACTATGTAATCATAGTTTTCACCTCTTTCTAGTTTCCGCCCATCTGCATAAACTTTTTCTGTACCCGATAGTATCTGTAAAAAGACTTCTCTGTTTTCTCCTTCTAGCTTATACGGACCTTGATTACCCTCTTTAGTTTCTAGGTTCTGTCTTCTAAATTTTCCTCTTGATATGGCAAAACTTCCTGTATTGCTTATATCCCACTTATTTTGATTGGTTTTATTAGTAATGGATAACCCTTTTAGCTTTTTATAGTATTTCATAAAATGGCTTTTGGGTTGTTTCAAATCATAGTCGCCAGCAATAATCTTAGTATCCTCTTTACTGATTTCAATAAAAACCTTGTCAAACTCTTGTAAAACCTGTGTATTACCCTCGGGTTGAATAGGTAGATTATCATCAGATATTGCAGCTCGAACCAACAAGCCATTTCCGAGATCACCATTCATCTGTAGATTAAAGTCTGAATTAAGTACCAAATCTTGGCTATTACCAAATGAAACACCTCTAGAGAAACTACCAGAGTATTGCAATTTAGAAGATTTGATAAATCGTCTGTCTACTGCTCCATTTCTGCCGTTATTAGCGATCTGTATAACATCAGCTTTTTTTAGGATTTCTAGAGAATCCAATAAGGCCTCAGACTCTCCAAAATTTTCCTTTAATGTTCTATAATTCAAGACTATTGTGTCCCTAAAACCTAAATAAGGAATCTCTATCCTGTCATTCCTTATGATAGTAGAATATACTTTGGTAGAAGAACTATTGACAGTTACGGAACTGGGGATTATAGTAAACTCAGAAGTAATTATGGTATCAGTAGTTATTAAAATCTCTTTCGAAAATAGCTGTGGATCCGCTACTTGTGCATCCACAAACTGAGTCAGCAGCAACAGTGCCGTTAAGAAACCATAGGCGATGCCCTTTGTATTATTATAAAAGCTAATTTGATATAAAAATCTATAGATATTCACTCTAATAAGAGATAACAATTGTGAGTATTACTGTTAATTGGCATAATATTTATGCAATTAACTTATAAAGGAAATAATTACTTTGTAACTTATTGGTTTTTAGTGAGATATAAGCAATAACTACTATAATTTTAAGGTTTAAATAAAGCTTTACTCTGATTGTTTTTGGTATACCAAATAAAATAAGAGTTTAACATTTAGCAATTTAGTTTAATTAACGTCTGAATGCTGTATAATTATTTGTCTATGAGTATATTTGCACCCGTTGAAAAGGCATCTGTCTTCTTAGCGATAAAAAACCTGTGCTTAAATTTATTTTGAGAGGAATGATAAGACTACTTGTAGTTAGTGTATTATGTTTATTTGTTGTTTTGGTATCAGCCCAGGACAACAGAACAATAGATGGTATTAACAACAATCCCAACAATAATGAATGGGGAGCCACTTCTACGCCACTTCTACGTGTATCTCCGCCATCGTATACTGATGGCACATCTCAGATAAATCAACTTGATCTGCCGCTTGCTAGAAAAGTAAGCAATGATTTATTTACACAGAACGACAATATTGCAGAAAGAAAGAACCTCAGTGACTTTACTTGGGTTTTTGGACAATTCTTGTACAATGACATATCCCAAGTTGTAAATGGTGACGAAAGTGTGGAACTAGAAGTACCAAGTAATGATTTATATTTTCTACCAAATGAAACAATTACCGCAAATAGAAACGCATTCACCTCTGATTCTGGGATCAATATGGTTCCTAGGACTTATGAGAATGCAGTTACATCGTTTATTGATGGTTCTGTTGTATACGGCAGCACAATTGAAAGAGCACAATGGTTAAGAAGTTCTATTGATGGAAAATTAAGAGTATCGGAGCAAAATGGTATTTATCCATTGCTACCATGGAATACGGGTAATGCTCAATTTAATTCAAGTGTTGACAACGAGGCACCTAACATGGCATTCCCTGATGATCCCAAAGGACCGATAAAGGATAAATTCTTTATCGCAGGAGATTCTAGAGCTAATGAAAATCCGCTGTTACTCGCTATGCATATAATATTTGTTAGAGAACATAACAGACTCTGTGATATTCTAAAGGGTAAGAACCCCGATTGGGACGATGAACAAATATACCAGAGAGCAAGAAAAATGGTAGGTGCGATTCTTCAATCTATTACATACAATGAGTGGTTACCTTCAATAGGAATAAACTTACCATCATACATAGGGTATAATGAAGACATAAATCCAGCAATTTTCAACGAATTCAATGCTGCTGCATTCAAATTTGGTGAAACATCAGTAAACGGTACCATTTTAAGAATAGACAATAATGGCGAAGAAATAAGCTCTGGTAATATATCTTTTAAAGATGCTTATTATTTTCCTATTCAACTCATCTATACTAAAGGAATTGATGTATACCTAAAAGGAATGGGAACTCAGCCTATGCAAGAAATGGACTGTAAGATCATTGATGATATAAGAAACTTCAACGACACAGATTTTGCTGCAATAAATATTTTCAGAGGAAGAGACAGAGGAATTTCTGACTATAACTCTATGAGAAAAGCGTTTGGTTTAGCTCCAGTTACTACATTCTCTGACTTTACGTCAACTGTTGAAGACAACGATGTGTTAAATGACTTATACCCTAGTGTAGATCATGTAGACGCATGGGTAGGAATGATGTCAGAAAAACACCTAGGTCCAAATACCATCTTCGGTGAACTGTCTACAAGGATAATAAAAGAACAATTTAAAGTTCTCAGAGACGGAGACAGGTTCTATTACGAGAACGATATATCATTCAATAATAATGAAATAGAAGAAATAAAGAACACGACACTATTTGACGTGATTATGAGAAATAGCCAGATTTTACTCATGCAAGAAAATCTGTTTTTGGCTATGCCTCATCAAGAAATTTTAAGTGGTCCTATTGTATTTGAATCATTAGAAGCTGTAATATACCCTAACCCAGTAGTTGAAGGAGAGACATACATAAATGTATTCTCAGATGAAGATCAACTTGTATCACTAAGACTACATGACCAGTTGGGCAATCTGATATCAGATGAATCTATTGTACTTAATACAGGAATGAATACTATACCATATACGCTGGATAGCAAATTATATAATGGTGTCTATGTATTGATTATAGAATCTCAATCCCAATCAACTATTCTGAGGCTTATCAAGCAATAAGAGACCTTTCGCTCTAGACCTTATATATACTATTGACTATCGCTTACTAGCTAGTCAAGTAAAGATTAGCACCAAATAGCCTTACAGAACGATACTATTTACAGCAAATCACTCCTATTATACTATCCCCACTTACGATTCAGAATCCAGATCTGTCTAGTTCTTCGCTTTAATCTTAACAAATTCTCTTTAAAATCTTATTCGGCACATTAAAGGTAAATTGATATAAGAAGGAATGTTATGAATTGAGAAATCAACTTTCTCATACTACTTAATTGATAATGAGGGATTATCGCATAATCATTAAGTAACATGTGAGACTTATGGCTAATTGCCCCCTCTTTTGGCACTAGTTTTGCAATTACAGGCTGAAGGACATCTCTATGTGATAGGTAGGGATCGGTATTATATTGAAATTCGAAAAGAATCGAGAAACAACAAGAATGTCTGTAGTAACAAGCGTATTAGTGGATATCCAAAGTATTTTCAGGACAGGCCTGAAATCTTACTATGCATCCATGGAGGAACCCCCTATTCAAATAATAGGAGAGGAAAAAACTGCTGCAGGATTGCTATTATTCTTAAACAAGAATCTAAGTACTGAGCTGGTAATTCTAGATCTAAATCTACCTGACCAAGATGGATTAGACTTGATACCACTTATAAGAAAGCAGTTTAAGACAATTAAAATAATAGTGCTTACTTCTTACTCAGATTTCAAGTTTGTGGGTCAAGCTTTGAAAAATGGTGCTGATGGATACATTCTTAAGTCTCATGAAATAGAAGACTTAAATGAGGCAATAAAAGAGGTCATGGAAGGTAGAACATATTTAGCTTCTGGACTACATATCACGCCACCCAATGGGAAGCGACTTACGAGTAACGTAAAAAAGTCTATGTATGAAGACAGATTTGTTATCAAACAGAAATTGACTAAAAGAGAACAAGAGGTTCTACAATTGATAACTGAGGCAAAAAACAATAAAGAAATTGCCAAGGAATTATTTATCAGTGACCAGACAGTAGGTGTTCATAGAAAAAATATAATGCGCAAACTAAGCGTAAAGAATACGATAAACTTGATAAAATTTGCATTAGAAAACCAGTTGGTTTAATTATATAAATAAAGTCTTAGATGTTGTTTCCCCGCAATCTCTAAGTAAGAGTTTCCCCTCTTAATAGCTTTCAATACTCCACAATAGTCCGAACAGACAGAATAATTTTTCGATTTACAATTTTGGCGTAAGCCTAATAAGCGATTACTTATGAAAGATTTGTTAAGACAATCTGGTAAAACATTTTTTGCACAACTGACGATACTATCAGTTGTATTTCTGTATAACTGCATAGGTGGTTCACAGTTGTACGGTCAGTGCCCTACTTCACTTGGATGTAATAATAAAATCCAGGTGTCCCTTGATAAGACTTGCTCCGCAACAGTAGATCCAGGACTAGTTCTTAAAAACGAAGATGAAGTTGGACCTTTAGGTTGCCAATTTGCTGTTCATATTACAGATGAGACTGGACAACCCGTTGCTTGGACTGACGAAGTTACACCAGGTGTATTTCAACATCCTACGCTAGACGCCAGTCATATAAACAAAACACTAAAAGCTGAGGTCTTTTATATCTCGGACTCAGGAACTAAAATACAGTGTTGGGGAGATATAAAAATAGAAGATAAACTGGCTCCAGAACTGACTTGTGTAGACGATATTACGGTAAGCTGTATGGATAATCTTTCTGGGTTGTTTACAAGTAGTGGATCTGTACAGTATTGTACACCAGTATATGGAACGATGCCAGATACATTAGATTGTTTTCCATCAGATGGATTTAATTATTCAATTCCTATTTCTGCAGTAAGTGGCTCAACTCAGCCATGGGAAGTTATTAATACCCTAGTAATAAATGGTATTACTGGAACACCTACCGGTTCAGGTACGGGTTCTGGAATGGCTTCTTTTGTTACATTAGGTGGCGTATCATTTCCTATTAGAGCTGTAGACGGCAGTATTATTATTGATGGCGTTTCTGGACAGTCTACAACGGCTCTTGCAGATGGAAAAATAACATTGCCACAAGATTTCTTTAATACAAGTGCTAATGGTCAAGTATGCTTAGAGTTTGAAACAACTTCATTTGCACAATTTGATTTTGCTGATAACTGTAATCTTGGGTCTTCAATAGAAATATTAAGTGATGTATTAGATGAGATAGAATGTTCTACAGATGAGAACTTTACTGCGCTAAGAGAAATAACTTATGTAGCTGTAGATGGCTCAGGCCAAACATCTCAAAACTGTGATATACTTATCAAGTATGAAAAGAAACCATTGACGGAACTTATATTTCCGGCTAACGATACAATTGTATGTAGTGGTACCGATTTTACACCTAATTTTGGTCAACCCACAATAAATGGAATGTCATTGGAGTCTCTCAGTGGACTGTGTAAAATCAATATAACATTTGAAGATGAGGTACTTTCTTCTTGTGGTGGCAACCAAGTTCTTAGAAGAAAATGGACGGCACTAGATTGGTGTCATGGGGACTTTACAACGCATTTTCAAACAGTAAGAGTTGAGAATGAGATAACATTACTAGATGGGATAATAAGATCTATCCCAACTAATGATGGCTGTACAGCAACCTTAGTAGTTAATCCATTTGATTTTGGTGCACCTGGAGTATTGGATACAATTCTTAGAGGATGTTATACAGGTAACTTTTCAGTATCAGTATCTACACTTCCAGCAAATGAGTTAGGAGAAAATGCTCCAGAAAATCAATTTATACCTGTCCCTCGTATAGGTAACAACTTATACAGAGTTAACGGATTACTTCCCGGAAGAAATTGGATAAGATATATGTTTACTGATGAATGCGGTAATGTATTTGATGACACTGTAGAAGTCGACGTAACCGACGCCTCTGCACCTATTGCTATATGTGATCAATTTACAGCGGTATCTATCGCAGCCAATGGCTGGGGAAGAATATATGGTCCATCTCTAGATGATGGTTCTTACCACCCTTGTGGAGGAGACTTGACACTAGAAGTAAAAAGAGAGCATGCTTCATGTAATAGCTTTACAGAATATGATAGAGACGATAGTTTATTTGGAGAATATGTACAATTCTGTTGTTCAGAAGCTGGTCTTACTGTTCCAGTAACGATGAAGATTAGTTCAGCCGGTGGTGCATCAAGTACCTGTGTTGTAAATGTGATTGTACAAGATAAAAGCAATGACTTCACTGCAGCCTGTCCTAGTAGATTATCTATTGCGGTAGATTGCACAGATAATACTGATCCATCAGTTCTAGGTTCACCTACATTCAATACAGGTGACTTCTGTGGAACAATAGACAATATAACACATGCTGATACAGAAAACCTTGATACTGATTGTGGTACTGGAACAATAAGAAGAGTATGGTCAGCTGATGTAAATGGCGTTACAACTAGACTTAATCAATGTACACAAACTATAACGGTAAGCTCAGATAGGGTTCTATCTCTTAGTAGTTTCAGATTTCCTTCTGATACAGAAGTTAATTGTAGTGTATATGGTGATACACCTACTATAGTTCCAACACTGAATGGTGTTGCTGTCAACGAAGCAGATTTCTGTGGCAGATTAGCCTATTCATTCTCTGACAATACTTTTAATAACCTAGATGGCTATTGCCTTAAAATATTAAGAACTTGGACAGTCGTAAACTGGTGTATATACGATCCACAGACTAATCCTAATCAAGGCATCTGGTCAGAAACTCAAGTTGTCAAAGTATCAGATACTAATGGTCCTGAGTTAATCTGTCCGAGTAGTCAGTCTCATCAAGCGACAGATACTTCTTGTGGTGCAAACATAAACTTTGTAAGACCTCAAGCAACCGATCAGTGTTTCGGAACATTGGTACCAGCAAGTAGGTTTACATATAGCTTAAAAGATGCTAGTCAGACTGTCATTGCAGATGGTATAGGTAATCCAAACATTACAGGTGAATTGAACTCCGGATCATATACAATGACCTGGACAGCAACTGGCGCATGTGGGGCATCTTCAACATGTACTTATCAAATAGATATATTTGATACCGTAAAACCAACACCTTATTGTAGATCTTCTGTAACAACAGTAATTACTGATAATGGATCTACTAATCCTACAGCTGAAATATGGGCAAGTGATTTTGTACTTCCTGTTGACCCAGCTTCTATGGACAATTGTGATATGGATTTAGATTTTTCTTTCAGTAGTACCAATATAAGAGAAACCAGTTTGACTTTCGGTTGTGCCGAAATAGGTTTCCAAACTCTATCAGTTTTCTTTACAGATGATGCTGGAAATCAAGATCACTGTGTAGTTACAATTGAGGTACAAATAAACGGTACCGCTTGTGATAGTGTAGGAAGTCTTATTGTCTTAGAAGGAGATATATATACTGAAAACCAAGAAATGGTAGAAGATGTCGAAGTTGGTCTAGAATTTATGTCTAGTAACTCTATGGCTTTCAATACCACAGATACGGATGGACACTTTGCATTTTCGAATATCATTTCTAACAATGATTACAGACTCATTCCTGAAGGTGATACAGATTACCTTAATGGTATATCAACACTAGATATCGTAATGATACAGCGTCATATACTAGGGGCCGAAAGATTAGATTCTCCGTATAAGATTATCGCTGCCGATATTAACAAAAACGGAAAAGTAGATGGAATAGATCTTATAGAATTAAGAAAGTTAATTCTAGGTATATACAATGAGTT
>JALZVB010000216.1 GCA_023300835.1 Saprospiraceae bacterium
GCTCTTCCGATCTTGGGGTAGAAGGGCTTATTGTTAATGATGTTTCAGAAATGACAGAAGTCATTAAAAATATCATTGTTGATAAAGCTCGATTGATAGAGATGCAAAAGAAAGCGAGAGAATTCATAGAAATGAATTTCAGCTACATCACGATTGCAAAGAAAGTTGACAATCAAATGCGATTACTAATAAAAACAATATGAAACTCGCAGTCTTAGCATCTAGGTTTCCATACCCAATTGATAAGGGTGACAAATTACGTCTATATTATCAGCTTAAAGATCTATCTAAAGTTTTTGAAATTGTCCTCATTACGCTTACTGATGAGACTGAAGATTTAGAAAAATGGAAAGAGGAAATTCGGCCTTATTGTTCGAAGATTCATACCGTTCATTTATCTAAAATCTATTCAAGGGTAGGGGTGATAAAGAGTCTTTTTCAGAAAGAAATCCCTGCACAAGTCTCTTATTTTTACAATAGGAAAGCGCATAAGGAAATTGAGGAAATTGTTAAACTAGAGAAACCAGATGGTTTATATGTGCAACTATCTAGAATGGCTCCATATTCACTAAACATAAAACTGCCTAAGGTAATTGACCTCATGGATGCATTCAGCGAAGGTGCTAAAGTGAGATCAGAAAATGTATCGTTTTACTTAAGATGGTTCTGGAAGCGAGAGGCTAGGCTAATGAAATTGTACGAAATATATTTGGCTTCACGTTTTGATGAATCGACTATTATTTCTCAACTAGATCAAGAAAGATTGTCTTACGTTAACGAAGACATAAAAGTTATAAATAACGGGATATCTGAATATTTTACTCAGCCAAAATTAAGTCAAATCTCTCCAGAATATGACCTAGTATTTGTTGGGAATATGGGATATTACCCCAATGTTAAAGCCATCAATTACTACCAAGTAGAAATTCTAAAAGCATATAAAAAAAAGAACGACAATAATATACCCACGCTTAATATTGTAGGTCCATCAGGAGATGACTTGCCTATCTCATATGAAGAAGTTACTTATTCTGGTTGGTATGACGATGTACGGGATGGGTACTATTCAGGAAAGGTCTTTATAGCGCCAATCTTTGAAGGAATCGGCCAGCAGAATAAAATACTAGAAGCTATGGCATTGGGTATTCCTTGCATAACTACACCAGATGTAGCACAAGCTATTCAAGCAAATAATAATGAGCATTTGATAATCTGTAGAAGCGCTATAGAATTTTATAATGCGATTAACTTACTATTGGATAGCACTGAAACGAGAGATAAATTAATTCAAAATGCTAAAGCATTGGTGCTCTCAAAATATCAATGGAGCAGTATTAATAACAACTTAACGAATCTAATTACCACAACAATAAAAAACAAGAATACTTAGAGTCTTCTGACTTTACGTACTTATAAACTAATAAGAAATATGAAAAATAAATTTGAAGACCCACAGGCACTTAATGATGTTGCCGTTTTTCACGATACATTTGATTTGCCCATTTTAGACAGTCCAGTTATTCCTCATGAGGATAGATGTAAACTCAGAATTAACTTAATTGAAGAAGAATTAAATGAACTCAAAGAAGCTATTGCAAATGATGACCTGGTAGAAGTTGCTGATGCATTCTGTGATCTTCAGTATGTTTTATCAGGAGCTATTTTAGAGTTTGGACTTGCTGATAAATTTAAAACACTATTCGATGAAGTACAAAGATCAAATTTATCTAAAACATGTAAAACGCTAGATGAAGCTCAACAAACGGTCAAGCATTATGCAGACAAGGATGGCACTAAATCTGAAATTAAACAAAAAGGTGACATGTATCTTGTCTATAGAATCAATGACGGTAAAGTATTGAAATCAGTAAATTATTCTCAAGCTGATATTAAAGGATTACTGTAAAACAACACTATCAGCTTTGCTGAACAAATTCTATGAGCTTAGCTTAATGCTAATAAAGCAAGCTATTACAGTCTATACTTCAATCCCATATTAGCTCCTATGCTTGTGAACTTGAGCTGAATTGCGTTGCTGTTCAAGCTAAAGTTAGAAGGGTAGTGGTGAACCCTTAATCCACCGTACAGTGAAAATCTATCCCATATTTTGTAATCAATATCAATTTCACCTGTATAGCTGATTCCTAAGTTTGTCTTGTAAAGTTGTACTTCTTCATTGGAATCCGTCCCATAAGTAATGATATCTCCTTCATTACCAAAAGTCAATCCTGAATTAGTTGAAAATAAGTTCAAGTTAAGACCACCTTTAGCTGTCAGCGCAAGGTTCTTATTGATAGGAATTCGGTAACCTAATTTGATCGGTAGATCAACCATTTTTATGACATTCGTACGGTTGTAAGGGATGTTTTCAGTTTTGTGAGTGGTATCTCTTGTTATATTATATCCACCTGTATCGTTGTATATAGTGTCAATGGTAATCATCGATGAAGCAAGGATTCTAATTTCATTATAACTGAAACTAGTGTTAAGTTGATTGAAATTTAAACCAATTTCAGAAACAAGACCTGAATCCCAATTGTGCCCTATTCCGAAAGAAGCGGAATAAGATAGGCTACTGCTTTCGGCAGTATTCTTTTGTTCAATAATATCATTGAAGCTAGCAGAGCCCGAGAAGCTAGGGTTTGATTTAGAACCTGCAATGTCTGCGTATACGTATATTCCATTAGGTAGCAAGTTGAAAACTTGTGGACATCCAGGCGCATATTCATTTACATCTGCTTTCAAATCAGCTAGAAATTTGTTTTTAGTTTCGTGGATTTCTTTCTTTGACTTAATATAATTAGTAACACTGGTTAAGCTCCTTAGCTTGACCATGTTTCGAACAGGATTAATAAATCTTCTTTTTTCTATTAATTGTAGCTTGTTCTTGTTTTCGTTCTGTGATGTAGATTTGATAGATGCATTTGACGGAAATCTCTTGTAGGCTCTATTGGTCGTAAATGCTCTTGTCCTATTATTTGAAGACAGATTGTTAAATGCTCTATTTGTGTTCTTGTTATTTTCTTTAGTGAAATTCTCGAAACTTGTCTCGTTCACTCTTAGATTACGCGTAGAATTCAATTCATTTTGAACTCTATTGTAGTCTTTAGCATCTTCGTTTATTCCGTTGTTATTAAATGGTTTTTGCGATAGATCGTTTGTTAAATCTATTGAAGCCTGTTGATTTGAAGCTTCCGCATGGGAAGGATTACTTACTCCTGTTAAACTAAAGTATAATACTGGTGTTAGAAACGCAAACACTAGGAATAACAACCATACCTTAGGCCTTTCTTTTGTTAATGGAATTTCAGACTCAATACGAGACCACAATGCGTCAGAAACAGGCATTTCACTGTGCTTCAACTTATTCTTGATAATTTGATCTATTCTTTTCAACCTGCTAGTTTGTATAGTTTTAGTAACTTCTTTTTAAGAAGATTTCTGGCTTTTGCCAATTGTGAACGGGAAGTACCTTCTTCGATCCCAAGTGCTTTTCCTATGTCTTTGTGGCTGTAGCCTTCCATGACGTATAGGTTAAATACTGTACGGTATCCATCAGGTAATGTTTGGATCAACTTTAATATTTCTTCCTTAGACAGTTGATCAATTATATCTTCTGAATTATCCATGAACTTAAGATTATCCAATTCAATATAATTGTGCTTTACTATGTGCTTTTGACGATACTTTATAGCCGTATTCACTATAACTCGTTTCATCCAAGATTCAAAAGATCCTGTTCCACTGTATAAGTGAAGTTTAGTAAATACTCTTACAAATCCTTCTTGCATAATGTCTTCTGCTTCGTTCCTATCTCTGGCAAAACGAAAGCATAAAGCCATCATTTTTCCTGAGTAAGTCTCAAACAGTTGTTTACAAGCATACCTGTCACCTTGCTTACATAGTGTTATAAGCTGAGTTTCATTAGAATTATTTATACTCCTCAGTGACATATAGAAATTAACTTCCGTTATATAAGAGATACTTTAAGGCCACTAAATGTTGCCTCAGCTATGAAATAAAAGGTTATTCTTCAATTATTGCGTCATCTATTATCTCATTTCCGTCTCCGTCTAGATCTTTAAAACCTGTTGCTGGGTTTAATTGATCAAATGTTTTAGAATTAGCTTTGTCGTTATTGTCAATAGTGATTTTACCTTCACTGAAGGCACCATAGTCTCCACCTGCAAACTTATCTGCTTTTGAGAAAAAGTCATCAGTACCTTCTAATAACGATCCACTGGCATCGATCGTATCTTCAGCAAATTCAGGTTTGGGATTGGCTTTTTGTTCAGCTGCCCATGCATCTGCTTCATCCATTTTACTGTTAAGCTTTTCAGATAACTGGTCTTTTATCTCACCAGCCTTTTCCATAGCTATATCCTTTACTGAATTGACTTTTTCACCTATGTTTTCACTTGTTTCTTTGGCTTTTTCTAGTGCAACACCTCCTTTCTCCATAACTTCTTTACCTAGAGTTTCTGTCCAGTCTCCAGCTTTGTCTCCCATATTTGCTGCTTTTTTGCCTAAATCAGAAGTACCAAAATCATCCCCTATATCAATTAATTTATCTTTTGTTTTACCTACAATATCTGATGTATTCTCTAATATTGAATCCTTTAATCCACTCGTTTTATCCATTAAGGCTTCCGCAGAATTCTTAATAGTTTCCTTTGATTTTTCTAAAAGAAAGTCACCTTCATCTTTTATAAAATCAG
>JALZVB010000217.1 GCA_023300835.1 Saprospiraceae bacterium
CTATTCTTGATATTCCTATTGATAGAAATGGTGCACTAGAGATTGCACGTAGAAGTAGGGGCACGCCTAGGATTGCCAATGCGTTATTAAGAAGAATACGTGATTTTGCTCAAATCAAAGGTAATGGTACAATAGATCAAGCGATAGCAGACTATGGTCTAGAAGCATTGAACGTCGATAGTGGTGGACTAGATGAAATGGATAACAAGATTCTAAGCACTATAATCATGAAATTCAAAGGCGGTCCTGTTGGCTTAACAACAATAGCGACTGCTGTTGCAGAAGAGGCAGGTACGATAGAGGAAGTTCATGAGCCTTTTCTAATTATGGAAGGTTATATCCAACGTACGCAGAGAGGTAGAGAAGCTACCCAAAAAGCCTATGAACACCTAGGCATTGTTCCACCTGCTCAAGCTGGATCACTTTTCTAATTTCCTTTTCTTTTTTGTAAAAAAAACGTCATGTTTTGTGCTTGTTTGTAGCCCATTTAAAAGCTATTAAATAATTACAAAAGATATATATGTTAATATACAATCTGAGACCTAAGTATTCATTATTTTAGCCGCTAGACGATCTCACATTCTTGTATAAAGACAAGAATGGTTAACAAAACTCAACATCTCATTTTATGTGTAATTTGAAAACTTACATTTTACTCCTGCTTTGGAGTTCATTATTCTTATTCTTTTCTTTCCAAACTAATGCCCAGTGCGGTAATCTATACATCGCTGGTGTAATAGATGGCCCACTATCTGGCGGAGTTCCTAAAGGTGTGCATGTATGCGCCAGTGGGCCTATCGCAGATCTTAGTATTTATGGTTTGGGTTCTGCCAATAATGGCGGCGGAACAGACGGACAAGAATATACTTTCCCCGTAGCGCCTTTAGCAATAGGAGAATGCTTTTTTGTGGCTTCAGAAGGCGTAGCATTTGAAGCCTTTTTTGGATGTTCACCGGGTGGAATTTCAACAGCGATGTCCATTAACGGAGATGATGCCATAGAATTGTTCTGTAATATGGCTGTCGAAGATTTATACGGCAATATTAATGTTGATGGAAACGGTGATTGCTGGGAGTATCTAGATGGCTGGGCTGTTAATAATACAGGTGCACCTAATTTCGGTAATTTTCCTGCAGCTTGTGATGCAATGGGATCTGCTCCTTGTTCAGGTTGTACGGCATGGACTATGAGTGGTGCCAACGCATTAGACAATGCCACAGACAATGCTTCGGCAACTACCCCATATCCGCTTTCAGTTTGTTCTGCATGTGAGGTGGAGTCAATTATTGCTGGCGCGACAGGCGCTTGTGATCCTGCTACCAACACATATACACAGACCATTGTAATTACATATAGCACAGAACCAGCAACTGGTATGTTATCTGTTAATGGTGTTTTATTTCCAATTACGGGAAGTCCACAATCTGTTATGTTAACAGGATTGGTCGCTAATGGAATGCCAGTAGGTATAACGGCTGGTTTTACGGATGATGCAAACTGTGAATCAACAGTCGCTAACTTGTTTGTAGCACCTGCTGCATGTGCAGTAGTAGCGCCTCCATGTTCTTTCAGTTTTCCATTTGCTACTAACTTTAGTTGTAATGACGATAATTCATTCGATATAGATATATGCTTTAACTATGTTTCTCCAATTTCTCCTAATGTAGAAATTATTATAAACGGTGCAAGCACAGGATTATACCCTTACCCTAGTGGTGGTGGCGGTTGTGTAACTTTAACTGACCAACCATACCCAGTTACAGGCATCTTAGATTTCGAAATTAGAGATCAGAATTCAGCTGCTGCTGGAGCAGATGTATTTATATCAGAATTTCATTATGATAATACAGGAGGCGATGTAGACGAGTTTGTAGAATTATCTGGACTTGCAGGCACTAGCCTTATTGGTTATCAACTTGTTTTATACAATGGTAACGGCGGTACGACATATAATACTATAGATCTAACATCGGTTCTTACTGATGGAGGATCGGGATGTGGGGCACTATCATTTCCTATTTTAGGCATTCAGAATGGCTCACCTGATGGAATGGCACTAGTAGATCCAGCAGGTGTAGTTGTACAATTCTTATCATATGAAGGATCTTTTACTGCTAATAATGGTCCCGCAACAGGAATGGTCAGTGTTGACGTTATGGCAAGCCAAGCAGGAACAGCTCCAGTAGGATCATCTGTAGGTCTTACTGATGCAGGATGGAGCTTTATGACTACCAATTCTGAAGGGATTTTTAATACAGACTTGTCATGTTCAGCTCCTTGCTTTGCTACAAGCAGTTTTACGCTTCCTGTTATAGCACCTTCATTCTTCTGTCCTGGTGACAAAGTAGTACAATTAACTCCTGGGAGTTGTAATGAATTTACGAGAATCGCAACACCTGTTGTTTCTGACAATTGTGGTGCACCAAGTGTCGTTCAGACCTCGGGTCCAGTGAGCGGTGATTTAGTTGACATTTTTAGTAGTCCTTACACATACGCCTATGAGGCGACAGATGCGCAAGGAAATACATCAACCTGCTCATTTCAAGTAGAATATATTCCTTTCCAAAACACAGTAGGAACACTGGCATGTAATGATCATATTAACCTAACTGTTGATTCTAGTTGCGACGCCAACATTAATGCTGGTATGATCCTTAAAGGAGGTCCATATGGTTGTTTCCTTAACTTTCAAGTTGGTATTGAAGAATTGCATTCAGCAACAGCATTGGCAGACCTAAAAGTTACAATTACAGACCCTACTACTGGTCTTAGCTGCTGGGGTTTAGTAACACTAGAAGACAAACAAGATCCAACGTTAGTATGTGACGTATGTCCAGTAGGTGGATTAGGCGATATAGATGGTGACGGTGTTAC
>JALZVB010000218.1 GCA_023300835.1 Saprospiraceae bacterium
TATAATACGGCCCCAACGTGGGTCGAATAAACAAGATGTGTATTTTTCTAAAAGCATTTAATCCCTTCTGGACTAGAATAAAAATGTTGTTCTATCTGATTATATAATGGGGAAAACGGGATATTTTATTAAAATCATGAAATCGGTAGCATTCTATAAATATTTAGCCTTCGAGATAAATGAAAACAACTATAGAAATACCCGCATAGCAATAAATTGTCCCAAACATCCGACGACAAATCCACCTAGAATATCTTGGCGAGAATGTGCTTTGAGATAGAGTCGAGATGATAAAGTTGCCCCAGTTACGACTACAACAATTGACATAAGAATCAGATTGTGTAGATATAAAGTTGAGCCATTAGGAAGTGGGACTTCTGCATATCCTCTGCCGTGGGTAATGATGATATAGATAACACCAATCAATAAACCGCCTACACCGATCCCGTGCAAACTTATCTTAGTAAAATTATTGATGAAAAAAGCCATTACAATTGATACCAATGCGCCTAGGACAAAAGAAGAAAAGGGGATAGGGATTGTACTATTGGTCCTGATATTGAGAAAAAGCCATAAATAAAGTATCATTGTTGCAATGAGTGGTCCTATTCGTTCAGTTCTCTCACGCATGGTTACTGAGGATATCAGTTCCGTTTTCCAGAACAATAAGACTACCAAGGCTGGAAACATAATCGAAGTAAAAAATATAACAAGAACCAATGCACCAAAAGTTTTCTCCCCACTGTAGGGAAAAAGGTAGGGATTCACGGCTACATATATGAATAGTACATACAAAATCATCAATAGTGGATGGGCAACTACTGATATACTTTGAGCAATAATTTTTCCTGCTTTCATACGATTATCCAAATATATATACTTGAATGTCTATACTGACATTTGTACACCTATAATTCAATACTTTTTCAGATATAAGAGATATAGATAATTTACTTTTGTGAAGTGATAAACAGAAGCTTTTACTCTATAGTCAGAATAGCGTATTTATAATTGCTTTGATGGTTTATACTTCTGTAACAATACTATTTTATCAGTCGTTTTAAGAATAGAGAACTCTTCGGAGAATAAATTCATAAGAAAAAATACATATATGAGAAGCCTAATACTATTGATGTTTGTAACATCTGCAATGTGGGCTCAAGAAGTGCCAGATACTATTTCTGTACCCGAAGTTATACACAGTGATATTCCTAGAGAGACTGCTATTGAAGATGCCATGGATACGATCATATATAGACAGCGAGACCTAGAGATGTTTGAAACTGAAATAGAAGGTCGTGTTATGACAGCTATGATTACGGAGAATGGCGATACACTGATAATGGAAACTTTAGATGACATAAGTATTACTTCACTCAAGAGTTTTTCAGATGAGGCAGATTACCGTAAATACATGAAATTTAAACGGTACGCCGCATTTGTTTACCCATACGCTAAAGAAGCTATCCGTATATTCAAAGAGACAGAACATGTCACGCAGACTATGAATAAGCGTAAGCGCAAAAAACATATGAAAAAACTCCAAGAAGAGTTGAAAGAAAAGTTTGAAGAGCCCTTATCTAAACTAACCAAACTACAAGGTAAGATCATGGTAAAAATGATAGAAAAAGAGCTGGATAATGATATGTATAGTCTTATCAGAGGCTTACGTGGTAGATTTGCCGCTATGTACTGGCATAATGCATCAAAGTTATTCAGTTATAATCTCAAGGAGGGTTACGAAAGAGGTAAATACATTATCTTAGATGCTGTCTTGGATGACTTTGATGTCTCCTATAGAATCGAACAAGATAAATTAAGCGAAGAGTGAAGCAGTCAGGTAGTGTAAAATGGAAAAGTCCCTCTAATATTGCATTAGTAAAATATTGGGGAAAATATGGAAAACAATTACCGCGTAACCCATCTATTAGCTTTACACTAGATGCAGCGCATACCATTACCAGTGTTGATTACATCTACGATCCAGAGACAGTTGGTCCATTACTCAATTTCACATTTGAGGGAAAATCTAAACCTGAATTTAAAAAAAAAATACTAGCTTTCTTAGTTGATATAGCCGGAGAAGTTCCTGTTCTCAAGCATATGCAACTGACCATAGATAGTTGGAATTCTTTTCCGCATTCATCTGGTATTGCGTCTTCTGCATCTAGTATGTCGGCGATTGCGATGTGCCTTGTAGATATAGAAAGACAGATTAACAAGGGATCAGATATAGATTTATATAAAGCCTCTCATCTTGCCAGATTGGGCAGTGGTAGTGCATCAAGATCTGTCTTTCCTAAGATGTCCATATGGGGAGAAATGGAAAAATATAAGAGTAGTAATAAATTTGCTATTCCATACCATGCCAAGATTGATCCTATATTCCAGACTTTCCACGATGATATATTGATTGTTTCCAAGACAGAAAAAGCAGTTTCCTCTAGAGCTGGCCATGCTCTCATGGAAAACAACCCGTATGCAGCAGCAAGATTTCAACAGGCACATGATAATATCGAGAACCTAATAACGGCTATGACGGCAGGAGATCTGGATACGTTTGGTCAGATCGTAGAGCAAGAAGCCCTTACGCTACATGCCCTTATGATGGCCTCTAGCCCGCCTTATATATTACTAGAACCTGCGACGCTTACCCTTATTTCTAAGATTCAGAATTTCAGAAAAGAACAAAATGTTCCCGTTTACTTTACGCTAGATGCCGGACCTAATATTCATATGTTGTATCCACATTCTGCCGTGGCGGCGGTTAGCGTTCTACTTGATGAAATAAAAAGTTATTGCGTAGACGGTCTTATCATATCTGATAGGGTAGGGAATGGGCCAGATAAGATGGAGGGGTAACTTGGTCTGAATGGTAGTGTCTTTATGATTTAGAAATGTGTTATACCAATTGAATTTTAAGATACCGCATAAGATTTTAAAATTAAATTGTTTAGCTCAAGGCGAAAAACGCAGAGGTAGCCATAGTTATGACACGTATTTTTCAACGCAGTGGTAAGCAATTTCCATTAAAATAAGTGAAGCATTCTGAAGTTCAGTTGGTATTACAACAATCGGTTAATCTAATTGTGAAAGAGCTAAATCGTTAATCTAGGCATGTTTTTCCTCTTTATTAATACTATAACTTATCATTTAGGGAATTAAATTTTGGTTTCCATTACATATATAAAGTATCTTTAAGGTATTCAAAAAAAATACATATGAATCGGATTTTAACATTTGTGCTGTTTATCACAACAACACTTGCTATCGGACAAAGTGATTTCAATCTTGAATTGGTTTCTAACGTACCTATCCCATCGGGTTGTAATGACATATGGGGATTTGTGGATAGTAACGGCGTAGAGTATGCGCTGGTAGGTACTCGGACGGATACAAGAATATATGACTTATCTACACCTAGTCAACCTATAGAAAAATTAATTATTCCAGGGACAACTACAACTTGGAGAGATATCAAATCTTATGGTAACTATATATACAGTATCTCTGATAATACGCCTGATGGGCTTACTGTAATTGATATGTCAGAAGCGGCGGACACAATAACTTATACAAACTACTTTCCTCAAGTAAATTTCACGACTGGTCCAGATACTGTAGTGAATGCACATAATCTATATATTGATGAAAATGGAATACTATATCTCTGCGGTACTAACGTAGGGGTTGGAGGGGTTATCTTTTTAGATCTGAATATTGATCCTGAAGAACCACCGGTATTAGGGATTGAAGATTTCAATTATGCGCATGATATGTTTGCAAGAGGTGATACCCTGTATACTTCTGATATATTTCAAGGAAGGTTAAGTATATATGATATAAGTAACAAGGCCACTCCCTTGTTAATGGGTAGTACAACTACCTCTATGAGCTTTACACATAATGCTTGGCCATCTGATGACGGGAAATATATATTTACAACTGATGAGAGGTCAAATGCATGGATCGACGCATATGACATTTCTGATATAGCAAATATTGTAAAATTAGATAGAATCAGAACAACAGAAAATCTCAATGATAAAGCTCCACATAATACGCATTACCACAATGGATATCTTGTGACCTCATGGTACTCAGAAGGAGTTGTAGTTGTAGATGCACATGACCCCTCTAACATGGTAATTACAGGTCAATATGATACAAATGCTGGTGACAGCGGGTTCGTAGGATGTTGGGGAACATATCCGTACTTGCCATCTGGCCTAGTACTGGCAACAGATAGACAGAATGGATTATTTGTACTACAACCTGATTATCAGCGAGCATCTTATCTTACTGGTCTCGTTAATGATGAGGTAACAGGATTACCTCTTACTGATGTTATGGTTTCTGTTGCAGATAGAGATGAAATAACAACATTTACAGATGCTATGGGACGTATAAGTGCTGGTACATATGGAGCAGGTGACTTCGAGATTACAATATCTAAACTAGGTTACATTACTAAGACTTTTACGGTACAGCTTATAAGTGGTGAAACATCTGACTTTATTGAGACCTTAGTTCCACGAGAATTGAGAACGTTGAATGGTGTTGTAATCAATGATACAAACGGGGACCCAATAGAAGGTGGAATAGTAAGACTAATAACAGACATTGACGAACGTATTCTTACGGCTGATGCTAATGGTAATTTTACTACGGATGTGTTCGAAGGATCAATTAATATGATTGCAGGTGCTTGGGGTTATCTACATAGAGAAATTGCTCAAGATATAGATCAGGAAGATATTGATCTTACAATAGAATTAAGCCAAGGGTATCAAGACGACTTTGTACTAGATCAGAACTGGGAAGAAATAGGATCAGATCCTGACTATGCATGGGAAAGAGTCGAGATCTCAGATTTAGGTATAGCAGATACACCAGGAGATATAGGGACTGAGTATTATGTACTACAAGGCATTGTTGGGGGTACTTCTCAATTGATTTCTCCTTCAATGGATTTGTCAGGTTTTAACAAACCGGCTATTGTTTTTGAATATATAAATATTGTTGCAGAATCTCAGATAGTCTATTCTTTTGAAACACCACAAGAGTCTGGTCAAGTCGGTACACCGTCTAATACTAATATGTGGACAAGCCAAGCACTAGAACCTGGTGACTACGTAACAGACCTTACAGATGTTAGATTTGCAATAACAGGTGTTAACACATTTGGAACTCAGAATATGTTTGGGTTTGACGCATTCAGAGTAATAGAATTGGAACCTTCATCGGCTGCGGATATAACTGAGTCAAGTAACTATAATATCTACCCTAATCCAACTCAGAATAATGTAACTGTCGAATCAAATGATAGTTCAATAAAAAGATTAGAACTTGTAGATGTAACAGGGAAATTGCTTATCGCAAAAGAAGTAAATGGAGAAAAAGTAATTCAACTTAATACAACTGAGCTGGAAATCGGGATTTATCTACTTAAGATTATTTCAGATAATTCAGATATACAGACTGTTAAAATCGTTAAAGAATAACGATATAATATTATAAAGCTAAATAAGCAGTACCAATTAATTTTGGTGCTGCTTTTTTTTATTTAATACTAACGGTATAGATATAATTGATTCCCCTTTTGGGATGGTTGTTTGCTTAAAAAGCTGTCCCTACTATCTTAGAGCTGTGGTCTTGAATGGTATGAAAAAGAAGTTCCTCTTAATTAAGGTACGTATAACTAAGTAAGAATAAAAGAGTGCAAAAAAAACGGAGGGAAAGCCGTCCCTCTTGAAAAAAACAGGCTTATCCCTCCTCTGCCGATTATTCTTAAAACTACAATGTAGTTATGTTGCTAAAGTGGTTGTTATACTTATTTATGTGGTCTGAATCTGAAAGGTTACCCTCTTAAAGAGAATATTTTTTAATGACACTTTCATTTCGAGTGCAACTTACGGCAAACAATCTAATTTGAAAAACAATGACAGATATAAATTTAAAAAATTGAAAATAGACAGCCAAAATGTAAACTATTTGGCAAAGTTGATTGAGAATTTAACATTTGGAAATAATAAGGTCTTTTTTACGTGAGCATTTGTTCAATTAGACCATAAACTATAAGAATGGTAATCTGTTTAAATATATTTGGATAATATATCACACGGGACTTTTATGACAAAACAGAATAGACAAGCGCAGTATATTGACATCATAGGTGCCAGAGAGAATAATCTAAAAGATATCTCTATAAAAATCCCACGTAATAAGCTGGTTGTAATAACAGGCGTAAGTGGAAGTGGAAAATCATCATTGGCTTTTGATACACTATATGCAGAGGGTCAGAGGAGATATATGGAAACATTTTCTGCTTATGCCAGACAATTTCTAGGTAAAATGGAAAGGCCAGATGTCGAGAAAATAGATGGACTCAGTCCAGTGATATCTATAGAGCAGAAAACAACATCTTGGAATCCCAGATCTACCGTAGGAACAACTACAGAGATATATGATTTTCTGAGATTGCTATATGCCCGTATAGGAGAAGCCTACAGTTACAATACCGGCAAAAAAATGGTAAGCTATACCTTGCCACAGATTATAGATCAGATATTGACTAACTTTAAGAACAAGAAAATTGCCATCTTGGCGCCTGTCATACGATCTAGAAAAGGACATTATCGTGACCTATTTGAACAGACAAGAAAGAAAGGATATACTAAAGTAAGGGCTGATGGAAAAATTCTAGATCTGGTGCCTGGATTACAGCTCGATAGATACGTGGTCCATGATATAGAGATCGTTGTCGATAGAATAAAAATATCAGAGGATAAGAAAGATCGACTCTCAGAATCATTGACGATAGCCTTCAAGCAGAGTCCAGATTTTATTCAAATCCTAGATGTTACTAAAAACGAAGTAAAAACTTACAGTAAACGATTAATGTGCCCTGAGACAGGTATCTCTTATGAAGAACCCTCACCTAATAGTTTTTCATTCAATTCACCATATGGAACTTGTACACAATGCAAAGGGCTAGGAGAATGTTATGATGTAGATGTCGATAAAGTTATTCCTGATAATACTAAAAGTATAGACGAGGTCGGGATAGTCCCATTTGGAGAAGTAAGGGAGAACTTCACATTCAAACAATTGAAGGCGATAGCTAAGCAATATAAATTTACATTCCAGACACCTATAAATAAAATACCTAAGGCCGCCATTAAAAGTATCCTACATGGCGGTGACAACACCATCGAAGTTGATCTCGGTTATACAAAGAGTGATTTTGTTTACAACCTGAGCAATGAGGGTCTGGTTAATATGCTATTGAGATGGCAGAGTACTTCTACATCTGCTAAGATCAGAACGTGGGCAGAAGATTTTATGACAATAATCCCTTGCCCCAGTTGTAAAGGTTATCGACTAAAAAAAGAATCTTTACATTTCAAATTAGCAGAGAAACATATCGCTGAGTTGTCAACAATGGATCTCGACTTACTCATGGAATGGTTCCAAGGTGTAGAAAAACACTTTTCTAAGAAGCAAATAGCTATTGCCAAAGATGTTATCAAGGAAATAAAAATGAGGCTGCAATTTCTGCTAGATGTAGGTCTTGATTATCTGTGTCTCAATAGACCTACAGCCACATTATCTGGTGGGGAATCGCAGCGTACGAGATTGGCTACACAGATAGGGTCTCAGTTGTCTGGGATTACTTACATAATGGATGAGCCAAGTATAGGATTACACCAGAGAGACAATCAACGGCTTATAGCAGCACTTAAAAACCTTACCATAATAGGTAACACGGTTATTGTTGTAGAGCATGATAAGGATATAATGCTGGCATCTGACTACTTAATAGATCTTGGCCCGGGAGCGGGAAAACATGGTGGAGAAATAGTAGATCAAGGTGTTCCTTCCATCTTTGAAACGGCAAAAGGCATTACTGCTCAATACTTAAATAATAGCCTCAGGATAGAAGTCCCAGAGAAAAGAAGAAAAGGAAACGGTAATAAATTGGTCCTGAAAGGGGCAACTGGAAATAATTTAAAAAATGTAAATATTGAAATTCCTCTAGGAACATTCTGTTGCGTCACTGGTGTATCAGGATCGGGTAAGTCAACGTTGATTAACGGGACGCTATATCATATATTGAGACAGCATTTTTATAAAAGTATCAAGCGACCTATGCCATATAAAAGCATAGAGGGTCTAGATTTAATTGATAAGGTAATAGAGATTGATCAGAAGCCCATAGGAAGAACCCCACGATCAAACCCAGCCACATACATTGGAGTATTTACACAAATAAGAAGCCTGTATTCAAATCTACCGGAATCAAAAATACGTGGATATAAGCCAGGAAGATTTTCTTTTAATGTCAAAGGAGGAAGATGTAACACCTGCGAAGGCGGTGGAATGAAATTAATAGAAATGAATTTCCTGCCTAATGTCTATGTAGAATGTGAAACATGTCTAGGCAATAGATACAACAGAGAGACATTAGAAATATTATATAAAGGAAAATCTATCTCTGAAGTCTTGAAGATGCCTGTAAGTGAAGCCGCTGAATTCTTTAAAAATATTCCTAAAATATATAGGAAACTTAAGACTTTACTCAGTGTAGGATTGGGGTATATTACCTTAGGTCAGCAAGCGACGAGTTTGTCAGGCGGTGAGGCACAAAGGGTAAAGTTAGCAGAGGAATTGTCTAAAAAAGATACGGGACAGACCTTCTATATCTTAGATGAACCTACTACTGGTTTGCACTTTCAAGATATCAAGCATCTACTAGTTGTATTACAGAAACTTGTTGACAAAGGAAATACCGTTGTGATAATAGAACATAATATGGATGTTATTAAAGTAGCAGACTATGTTATAGATGTAGGTCCGGAAGGAGGTGTTGGTGGTGGGAAAATTGTATTTTCTGGAACACCAGAAAAATTAGCAAAACATAAAACCAGCCATACAGGAAATTATCTTAAGATGGAACTATAATACCAATTTGTAAAACCCTTAAGTAAACAAAAAAGGAAGCCTTTAAGGGCTTCCTTTTTTGTTTTGTTATTGTCTTACAATCTTCTCAATAGTCACAGCACCATCATCATGTCTTATCATTAGAATAAGTGTCTGAGGAGTAATTGATTCTATGAATTTTATTCTGTAGTAACCATTTGACATTTCCACCATCTCTGTAGCCAGAAGTTCTCCTCTCATTGTATATATTTCTAATGAAGAAATCTCTTCATTCTGTGATAACTCAATGGTAAATGAAGAGGTTACTGGGTTAGGGTAGATGTTTAAATCAGATTTTGATTTATGTTTAGTTGTAATTCTTACATTATCTCGACTAGTGGCATCTTTTGAAACAATATATTTGGTTTCTTCAGCTTCATTTATCTTTCCAACACTTCTTATGTTATTGGCTGTTTTACTACAGCCAGATATAGTAATATCATCAATGAAGATATAGTTTGAGTTATCAAGATCTTCTGTCCTGATTCTCAATTGTATATTTTCTTCGAACGGAGCCGCCGTATCGATCGATAAGGTATCAGTATAAGTAACACCTGATATATATTCTTGACCGAAAGTGTACTCGTGTATCATCTGGTAACTGCTGTCAGGATTTCTAGCCTCAACAACAATTTTATTACCTAAGGATATATTAAAAGATGAAAAAGTAAGTTCAACTTTCACCTCATCATAAGTACTTATATCAATTTCGTTAGAAAATATACTAGATGCTTCACCATGAGATCCATTTAGAAATATACTGTATTCACCACGAGGAGCAAATGAAGCATTCTCGAAATGTAATGCGGCATATCCTCCAATATTCCAGACACTGAGGTCTGTTTCAAAATCATTGACATCAATTACATTACATTCTTCGTTAGTACAATGAGGTTGTAACTCAGGAATACATGGATCGTTATCGTCGGTATCTTCTGTAGCGCAATAACCGTCTTGATCAGAATCTGTATAAACACCACCCACACAATCACAGTTGTCATTATAATATTCTCCCACAGTACATGAGTCATTGTCATTACAAGGGATACCTGATATACAAGATGAAATAAATGTTAATTCGCAATTTGTTATTTGTATATCATCAATAAATGTATAGTCATTGAATTCGTCTGATACAGAACGGAATCTAAAAACAGCTTTGGTGTTTTGGTAATTTGAATTGTAAGTTACTGTTATAGGTTTTTTGTCTAGGTTGATAAATTCTGTACCTATCATAAATTCTTCGAGAACGACATACTCGCCTTCATCTATTGAAACTTCTACCACAAACCCATCACCATTCTCCATGGAGTATGTGAATATGCCAGCTTCTATTTTAACTTGGCCTATTGTAGAAAGGTCAATCGTATCAGATATGATACTAGAGGCATCTCCATCATCACCCGAAATAAAAGCACTAGAGTTCCCGGAGAATGCAAAGAATTCATTGTTAAGAATGAGGGCACCATAACCACCAATATGCCATTGGCCCATATTTTCATTTTCAAAATCAGTAAAATACTCCACAGTACAATTGCCTACAATAGCTGAATCCAATCGTCCACATAACAAATGGTTGATATCAGGAGTACAAGGATCATTATCATCGGTGTCTTCAGTTGAGCAGTATCCGTCTGCATCAGCATCGGTTATAACTCCTCCAGAGCAGCCGCAGTTATTGTCATATGTTTCTCCTTCTGTACATGCATCATTATCATCGCATGGTTGTCCTATAAGTAAATTGCTTAGCTCAGGACATAGGTCACTGTTATCACAGACGCCATCGTTGTCGTTATCTCCACCATCAAAGAAGCAGTTGCCGACAGGTTGCCCTTGACAAGTACAACCATCATT
>JALZVB010000219.1 GCA_023300835.1 Saprospiraceae bacterium
CATCTCGCGTACCGCCATTATTTCTATTGGAAGAAAAAACAATCTTTTTTCCATCAAATGAGAACATAGGAAACGAATCAAATGTATCATCAAAAGTGATCTGCTCAAGACCGGTACCATCTAGATTAACCATAAATAAGTTGAATGGAAAACCACGCTTAGAATTATGGTTAGACGAGAAAATAACTTTCTCTCCTGAGGGATGAAAGAATGGTGCCCAATTGGCATTGCCTAGGTCAGTTATCTTTTTCAAGTCAGAACCATCTACATTACATACATACAATTCCATCATTGTGGGTTGCACTTGTCCAGAGAGAAGTAAGTCCTTGTATACTTTCTGATCTTCTGGCGTCTGCGGTCGTGATGATCTGAAAATCAATTTTGTACCATCAGGTGAGAAAAAAGCACCACCATCATACCCTAATCCTGATGTGACTTGCTTGACATCAGATCCATCGATATTCATTGTAAATAACTCTAAGTCACCTGTTCTTATAGATGTAAAAACGATAAGGTCACCATTAGGGCTTACAGTGGGTTCGGCATCATATCCAGGTGTATCAGTAAGTTGGTTGATAAGGTTTCCGTCAAGATCTGCAGTGAATATATCAAAGCTTTCATAGATCGGCCATACGTATTTTCCATTAGCACTTCTATGGGGTTCAGGCGGACAATTTACGTCAGCAAGATGTGTCGATGCGTAAATAATACTTTTGTTACCAGGAAGAAAGTATGAGCATGTCGTTCTCCCTAGTCCTGTACTAACTAATTTAGGAATCTCACCTTTGGGAATAGCTTGGCTGGGATCGAAGTAATATATCTGATCACATTCCACTCCCCACGCGTCGTTTTTAGCTTGGAAAACGAGATGTTTATTATCAAAGCTCCAATAAGCCTCAGCATTGTCACCACCGAACGTGAGTTGTCTGACATTAGCCAGATGTTTTTCTTGTGGATAATGTGTGAACTCAGTAGGTTCTTCAACTATTTCAGTTAGATCTGTTACTGTTTCTTGTACAGTTGTAACCACTTTTTCGGTTGTGGCAACGTCTTTATTCGTTTTACAACTGACAAAACAAATAATGAACAAGAGTAGGCTGTTTAATTTAAATGTAGACATAGTAGAAATTATATGTTTATTTCGAGATGGACTGATGCGTTTTTTATCTTTGTAAGCAAGTCCCCTATTTTTTAGAAACGTAATTAATCGCAAAAATGCAAATAAAGGCCATATACCCAGTCATTCTACTCTTTTTTTTAGTTCAAATTTCTTGTAAAACGGCGTCCCCTTTCTTACCAGTAGACGAGACAGTTATAACATTGACAGCAGACGTTAAGTATCTGGCATCAGATGAGCTAGAGGGCAGAGAGACAGGAACTGAGGGAGAACGAAAGGCCGCCGCATATATATCTGAGCGGTTTACATCTTTGGGATTGACAGGTATTTTTGGAGATGATAAAAGCTTCTTTCAAGAGTTCCAGAAGACCATCAGGTCTAATCCACATGCAGATGAACCCAATCCTGATGACCCCGTAATTATTGGTCGTAATGTAGGCGCCTTTCTTGACAAAGGAGCTGCATATACCATAATTATAGGGGCACATTATGATCACCTCGGTTATGGTGCAGAAGGATCACTCTACACGGGGCCACCTGCAATACATAATGGTGCTGATGACAATGCCTCTGGTGTTGCCGCCATGCTAGGCCTTGCACAATACTTCAAAGACAAGTCGTTAAAGACAAATATATTATTCTTAGCCTTTTCTGGTGAAGAGAAAGGACTTTGGGGATCTAACTTTTTCGTTGATAATTCTCCGTTGCAATTGGAAGATATCAGTTACATGATCAACATGGATATGGTCGGCCGATTGAATGAAGATACACGTAAGATTGCTATATATGGAAATGGCACTTCACCTATCTGGGATGAAATATTACCTGCTATCCGTAAGCCTGATTTTTCTATAAAATATGACAGATCAGGTGTTGGTCCATCAGATCATACATCTTTCTATTTAGAAGACATTCCTGTTTTACACTTTTTTACGGGACAACATGAGGACTACCATAGACCCACAGATGACTACCACAAACTCAATTATCCTGGCATATGGGATGTCATAAATTTTATTTCGCAAGTTATCTTGAAAGCAGATAGTTCTGAAAAAATAGTTTTCACAAAAACCAAAGATGCCTCTCAGGATGTACCAGATTTCAAAGTAACATTAGGCGTCATTCCAGATTACCTTTTTGACGGAAAAGGCATGCGTATAGATGGGGTAAGGGAAGATAGACCAGCTTATAATGCAGGTATATTAAAAGGCGATGTCGTAGTGAAAATGGGCGACCTTAAAGTTGTAGATATGATGACTTATATGAAAGCCCTCGGTGCTTTTAATCCTGGTGAAACCGTTCCTGTGACTGTAGTAAGAGAGGGGGATATGATGATAATGAAGGAAGTTACTTTTTAAAGTGCTTATTTCTGTATGACTTCCCACATCCAAACAATTAACATTCTAAACCCCACAATACAAAGCCTATTTTACCAAAAAACATATCTTTGATCATTCAAACAAAACAACGTAACCTATGGAATTTGGAAATGGTGATTTAATAAAGTGGTTAATAATGATTCTTGTGGGTGCACTTGCAGGAACACTTGCGGCTCGTATTATGAAAGGGGACTCATTTGGTCTTGCGGTTAACTCTATGTTGGGCATTGCAGGTGCTATCGTAGGAGGTTTTTTGTTTAACCTACTCAATATTACAGCGGGATCAGGAATTGTAAAAGTTGTAGAACAGCAGTTCGGCGTGACATTGCCACAGAATATCGTAGGTATGGTGATATCAGCTACAGTGGGTTCTATTATAATCTTATGGGTATCTAAGATGCTTGGGATGGGTAAGAAAAGATAGTCCTATTGAATAAGGCTACTGCTACAACTTTAGGGATTATCGACTTAGGAAGTAATACTTTCCATATGTTGATTGTCTCAATAGATCATACTTCCCAATCGTTTTCAGAAGTATTCAGACTCAGACAGTTTGTCCATTTATCAGCGAATGGACTGGATAGAATAGGGGATGAAGCCATGGCTAGAGCTCAGACAGCTATGACCTTGTTTAAGAAACATTGTACGACGTATGATGTAGATCAAGTTAAGATAATAGGTACAGCAATTTTCAGAAGTTCTGAAAATGCTTCAGTATTGACAGAATGGGTAAGTACCACTTTAGATTGGGAAATCGACATTGTTACTGGAATAAGAGAAGCAGAATTAATTTACAAAGGCAATCTATTCTTAGATGAATTGCCAGTCAATGCGTTGATCGTAGACATAGGAGGGGGTAGTGTTGAATTTATAATAGTAGAATATAATAAGATTCGACATATCGAGTCTATTCAGATGGGAATCTCTCATCTAAACAACACCTATAGAAGTGGCAGTTCTGAGAATTATACAATCGAGGAACGCAATACCATCAAAAGGCATCTCTCCCAGGTTACTTCAACCGTAAGAGATACCTTAGAAAAGGTCAAGCCAAATATTCTTATCGGTACCGCTGGGCCATTTGAAACAATTGACCTCCTTTTCCAGAATGAGGTATTCAAAACAATTTATACCAAAGAAGAAATATTAAGACTCTCCGATTCAGTTATAAATAGCCATCTGAAAGCTAGAGAACAGATGCCAGGCATGCCAGTTACTCTAGCAGATCTGAGTTTGGAAGCTTTTATAATAATGTCTCATATTTTTGAAGAATTCCAGA
>JALZVB010000220.1 GCA_023300835.1 Saprospiraceae bacterium
TTATTGATCAAAGCTGTTATCTCTAAGTCCATTTGTTTGTATACAAACGCATTAGCATTAGCTATTAACTGAGTATTAAATTTGTGCTCTCCCAGTCCCTTTACGGAGTTAAGAATGTATAAATAAGACACTATCTTTCCGAATAAGTACAACTCAGATTGACTAGGTTTATCAGATAAACCAAAGTCAAGTTGGACGGGAATATCTTTTATGTTTTTGAAATAGGGGTTGTGTTCTAGGTAGTCTGACAAGAGAGGCGTTTTAGCTCTCTTCATCTTTTTCATAATGTAAGTACCATTCTGAATAAAAAGAATGTCGTTAGATCCTTCAAAAATCTGGAAAGGTCTGCAATCCATTATACTTCTACCTACAAAATGGTTCTGACGGTATCCATTTCCTCCAAAAAGTTGAACAGCAGATTGAGAACAATATTGCATCAATTCAGTACATATTGTCTTAGTACTATTCGCTTCAAATGACATCGTCGAGAGATCGTTTTCTATCTGAGATACAGACGAACAACCATGACAGAGTGAAGATATGATTGTAAAGCTGGCTTGTATCTCGTCTACCCTCTTTCTGACCTGTTCAAAAGACACTAGAGGTTGCAATCCCACTAATCTCGAATCTGTATGAGCCAGTACTTCGTCAAGAATTCTATGTACAAAACCCATGGACATACCCGCAAACTGGATTCTAGATCTGTGTAACGTATCTAACATCATACGTATACCCGTAGATGGTGGATTCAATTTATTCTCTACCGGGATTTTAAGATCGAGTTTATTTAGACCATACGGGATCATATGGAGTCCCGCATTGTTGTATAATTTTTCTACTTCTATATTCTGATTAGGTTGTGTAACATCGCAGAGGAACATAGAGACATCTTTAGCAAGATCATTTTTTTCATTTATATCTCTTGTTGTTAATACCCAATATTTGGCACGTCCCGTAAGACCTCCCCAATGCTTTGTTCCCTTGATCGCATAATGATCTCCTACCAATCTAGAAGAAGTCTTCATAGAAAGTGCATCAGTTCCGTAATCTGGTTCTGTTATCATAAGACCTCCTAAGGCACCATTAGTAGCTACATCAGTAAGTACCGAAGCCTTTACAGATTCATTACAAAATTTTCTGACGGGTTGTATAAACAGGGCCCAGTTTATCCCAAATGTCAATGACAATGGTAGTGACCTATAAGAAGCAATTGATAATAACTTGATGGTATCTGCTACACTGCCTCCTAATCCAGAATATTTCTCATCTATACAGACTTTCATAGGAGCCAACTTCATAATCTCAGATAACAAGTCTTGAGACTTTTGCTTATCAGATGCTATATCCTCATGTTTGTATTCTTTTAAAATACTATCCAGATCGTTAGAAAATTGATCTAGGTAAGACATACATTTCTTCATTTTCATTCTTTAGCTTACTTTGAATTGTAGTCTTTCTCCAGACTTTATTCCTGTTATTTTTTCGTTTTGAAATACCCATTTACCGTTACACATAGTAGATATGACTTTCCCTTTGAGATCAAAATTTTCTAAAGGTGACCAACCGCATTTGTACAAAATGTTGGATTTATTAATATTTAAATTGGAAGTGATATCAACTACAGCGAGATCAGCAAAGCACCCTTCTTCCACGTACCCTCTGTCCTTAATTCTAAACAATTCTGCGGGAGCATGGCACATTTTATTAACTATAAATTCTAGACTAAGTTCACCCTTATGATAGAAATCTAACATAAGAGAAAGACTGTGTTGTATAAGTGGAAGTCCCGATGGAGATTGCAAATAAGGTTTTTGTTTTTCTTCCATGGTATGCGGCGCATGATCTGTTGCAATCACATCAAAAAATCCATTTTTTAGCCCTTCTAGAAGTGCCTCTTTATCTTGGACAGTTTTTATAGCGGGATTACATTTTACTTTATTTCCTAACGCATAATAATATGATTCATCAAAAAACAAATGATGTACACATACCTCAGCTGTTATCTTCTTATCAATGAGTGGTATATGATTATCGAATAGTTCTATCTCTTTCGCTGTACTTATATGAAGTATATGCAGTCGAGAACCATGTTTCTTAGCTAAATCAATGGCCATAGAAGATGACTTGTAACAACCGAGGTCATTTCTTATCAGAGGGTGGCATATTGTCGGGATATCATCACCATACTTTTCTTTATATACAGATAAATTCTTAGCTATTGTTGCCTCATCTTCACAATGGGTCGCTATCAACATAGGTGTCCCTCCGAATATACCTGCAAGCGCTTTCTCATTGTCAACTAGCATATTTCCAGTACTAGAACCCATGAATATCTTTACTCCGCATACGTCTGCAGGATTCGTTTTAAGCACTTCCTCTAAGTTATCATTAGAAGCTCCCATAAAGAAAGAATAGTTAACTGTTGAATTCTGAGAAGCGATATCATATTTATTCTGAAGTAACTCCTGTGTTATTGCAGCTGGTTTAGTATTGGGCATTTCCATAAATGAAGTAACCCCACCCGCAGCAGCTGCAATAGACTCTGACGCTATATCAGCCTTATAAGTCAACCCTGGCTCTCTAAAGTGGACTTGATCGTCAATTATACCAGGAATCACATGCAGTCCTTTCAAATCATGAATTTCTTCATTATTGTGACTGATTTGCTTATCTATTTTTTCTATTCTGTCGTTATTTATAAGTATATCGACAGTTCTTGAAGTACCTCTGTTGACTACAACAGCGTTTTTTAAGAGTATTCTTTTCATTCAATCAAGTATAAATTCTTCGTGCTCGTAATATAGGTAAGGAAAAGAATATAAATACCTTTACACCTCAAATATATTTTTCAAAGTGAAATCGAACATAAAAATAGGTGTTTTAGGAGGTGGTCAGTTGGGTAGAATGTTGTGTCAAGAAGCTACTAAAATGGATATTGATCTGTTTTTTTTGGATAAATCTGATGATTTTCCTGTTCCTAGAATGTACCCAGGCTTTATAAAGGGTGATTTTAACAATTACGATGATGTTTTGGCTTTTGGAAAAGATTTAGACATTATTACGATAGAGATCGAAAACGTCAACACTGATGCCCTTGCAGAACTAGAGAAAATGGGTAAAAAAGTATACCCACAATCAAAAGTCATCTCAATAATAAAAGACAAAGGCATACAGAAAGATTTTTATAAGCAACATAACATACCAACATCAGATTATCAGTTAGTAGATTCTAAACAACAGGTCATTAATCTTATTGAATCTGATTCATTGTCATACCCATTTATACAGAAATCCAGATTGGCCGGTTATGATGGAAAAGGGGTTGTTGCCATACGATCAGAAAGTGATCTCAATAACATATTTGATTGTCCATCAGTTATAGAAAAGCTTATCTCAATAGATAAAGAACTGGCCGTAATTATCGCTCGTAATGCTGATGGTGCTACAGCTACATTTGATACAACAGAAATGGAGTTCTATGAAAAAGGTAACTTACTAGACATGCTCATTTCTCCTGCGAGGGTAAGCAATGATATTGCGGATAAATGCAAGAAAATGGCTATCGAAATCATAGAAAAACTAGATATGGTAGGAATACTTGCTGTAGAGTTTTTCCTTACTAAGAGCAAACAAATTCTAGTTAATGAAGTGGCACCTAGACCTCATAACTCAGGACATCATACAATAGACGCTTGTCATCATTCTCAGTATAATTTAATGATAAGGTCAATACTAGGTTTACCTTTGGTGTCGCCTCGGCAGCATTCTAATGCCGTTATGATTAACATACTTGGAGAAGACGGAAAAGTAGGTGAACCCAATTATAGCTGGATGGACAGTGTCCTTAAACATGAAGGAGTTATTCCTCATATATATGGTAAACTGATATCCAAGCCATTAAGAAAAATGGGACATATCAACATACTATCTGAATCGATGCAAGGCGCTATAAAAACTGCACAGGATATAAAAAAGGAAATTAAAATAAAATTAGAAACTAAAGCAAGTTAAATATGAAAGTAGGTATAATTATGGGGTCAGATTCTGACCTGCCTGTTATGAGAAAAGCCACTGAGATTTTAAATTCATTAGGTGTTACTTGTGAGACAACCGTCGTCTCTGCTCACAGGACACCTATGAGGATGGTTGACTATGCGACTAAAGCACATGGCAGAGGGATAAAAGTTATTATCGCTGGAGCTGGTGGTGCAGCTCACCTACCTGGCATGGTGGCTTCTATTACTCAGGTTCCCGTTATCGGCGTTCCCATTAAATCATCTAACTCAATCGACGGATGGGATTCTATACTCTCTATACTACAGATGCCTAATGGAATTCCTGTAGCTACGGTAGCACTTAATGGTGCTAAAAACGCAGGTCTACTTGCGGCGAGGATTATAGCTACTGCTAATCCTGATTTGTATTCGAAGCTTGAAAATTATCAGGAAGAACTTAAAAGTGAAGTACTTGCTAAAGCAGAAAGAGTTGAAAAAGAAATGAAGTGATAGCTGGTCCGAAAAAGCTAATAATAGTTATAAATTTTTTATAAATTTTTCTTTCTTTTTGTGGTCATTATGGAAAACGGTAACTTAATATTACCCGTCTCAACAGACTTTAGAACATATGGAAACATCACACATAATTAATGTTGAATAACAATTTTTATTGACTGACAATAATCACCTTTTTTTGAAAGCTGTAGAATATAAATTCCGTTAACTATCGCTGATGTATCAATTGTTAAATCTTCTGTAG
>JALZVB010000221.1 GCA_023300835.1 Saprospiraceae bacterium
ATCTATATCTTCTTGAATAAATCCTTGTGCGGTTACGAGTATTCCACCAGAAACTAAAGGTAATGTACAATCTGCACCAGTTTGTCTTATAACAGTCACAGGATTAGAAAGTGAAAAACAACCTTGAAGATTGTTAGCATTTTCGCCAACTGCGATTCCTGTTACACCTGGAATATATGCTAAGTGCCATATCAAACATGTACCCGTACCTGCACCTTCAAGATCAAATGGAGGACTTGCTGGTAAACCTAAGATAACACCGTTAGAATCAGTAATTACCCATCCCATTGCTGGACCAGCAGCACCTGTAACTGTAACATTAATAGGATCTGGTATACCATCACCTACACATATAGTTGTAGAAGATCCACCTCCTACTAAGCTGTTGAATCCTCCTGTAAGACCACCAGAACAATTAGAAGCTACACTGATATCATCTAAATCCCAAGCACTTACTGCTGAATTAACACCTGCAAGACAATATCCAAGTAATTCAAATGAAAATACTGTAGCCTCTGTAACTGTGAAATCTGAATTTGCAGAAAAATCAAACATCTCTAATGAGTAACCATTAGAAGTTGAAATACCTGTCTGTCTATAAACCTCAGTACCGTCTTTAAGTACTCTTATTCCGTATTGTGTTGGATAGTTATTTAATCCAGAAGTACCACCTATCCACTCAAAGTTCACAGGAGCATTCTCATAGAAAGATAATGTAGATATTGATCCTGAACCATTAGGACCTGGAACCACGTTTATATCAAATCTTACAGCATGATCACTGTCAGCCTCATAATCACAACTATCTAAAGAACTTACACATACCGCATTAGTTCCGTTTACACCTGGTGTACATGAATGTATATTAGTAGAAGGATTATTTCTATAAATACTTGTTCCAGCAGATAGTTGTGTACAAGAAGAACTGTTATTTGTTACAGCTGTTAACTCTGAGTAAGATGCGTTATCAAACGTACCTATGAGTGCATTACAATTATTCATATTGTAAGTAACAGTTGAATTAGAACCTCCTGCAGAAAATGAAAATCTATCGACTGTTATTGAATTAGATAAACCAAAGCATCCTGACAAGTCACTAACATTATTACCCATAGACAAACCTGTAAGTGTCCCAGTTGAGTTTATATTCCATATCAGACAAGTACCCACCCCTGCATTCTCTAAATCAATAGTAGAACCAGAAGGTAAGCCTAAAATGTTACCAGCAAGGTCCGTAATTATGTATGCATTTGTACCACCATTTATGCCACTTAAGTTGACATTGAACGGATCTGCAGTTCCATCACCTGCACATATAGAAGTGTTTGTGCCACCTCCATCTAGTGTAATCGTACCTCCATTAGATTGATTCTTAAATACTCTCAACTCATTAGAAAGAGAGAAACAACCACTTAAGGCATTAATGTTTTGACCTATTTCAAGTCCATTAACTGTATTATAAGCAACATAAAATATTCTTACTGCTCCTGTCCCAGTTCCTTGGAAATCAAAAGTTGAACTTGTAGGAAGATCAAGAATAATTCCTTGTTGATCAACAATTATCCATGACCCATTAGGTCCATTTTCGCCAGTAAGTGTTACGTCTAAAACATCTGGAATATTATCTTCTAAACAGAAATTAAAGTCTGTTTCTCCTGAAGATGTTGAAATTCTTCCACCACCAATAGATTGCTTATTTAACCTTATTGAATTAGAAATAGCATAACATCCTGATAAATCAGCAATGTTAAGTCCGGTGTTTAAACCACTAACCCCATTTTCAAAACTCAATGAAGATAGATTACATTCTCCATTAGGAAACCCTTCAAAATTAAAAGGAGAGTTTCCAGGCAATCCTATAATCACACCTTGATTATTAGTAAGTACCCATCTTGTGAAAGATCCTTGGTTTCCAGTAACTGTAGCATCTATCATGTCATTAATACCATCTATGCAAACAAAGATATCGTTTCCTAAAGATGAAGAAACTGATCCAGCTACTGGGTTTCCTATATTAACTTGAACCCCATTAGATATATCTATACAGTTAGAACTAAGGTCAGTTATGTTATTACCTACTGTTAATCCAGCTATAGCAGCATTGGCAGATATATGATATATTCTATAGCTACCATTACCAAAAGAGCTAAAGTCTGTAGGTACACCAGTCGAAACTTCTAATATCATATTAAAAGCATCCGTAATGATATATTGCGAGACTTGTCCTGTATTACTAGTCAATGTTAAATCTACTGAAGAAATGGCAGTTGGCCCACAGATATCAGCAACTGATGTTCCATTGATTCTTAATGCACCACCGTTAGTCGATGTTTTATTTACAGTTATTGCATTAGAAAGCCCAAAACATCCTGTAAAGTTTGAAATGTTCTGTCCTACAAAAAGTCCATTAAAAGAAGATTCGAAACTCAAGTGTCTTATAAGACATGTTGCACCAATTGAAGGATCTAATCTAAAGGGAGGGTTGTTAGGTAGAGCGATAATATTACCGTTAACATCTGTAAACAACCATCTACTAAAAGATCCTTGATTACCAGTTACAGTAACAGGAATATCTGAAGAAACATTTCTTTCTATACAAACATCAAAATTATCACCTAGAGGTGAACTAATAGTACCTCTAGAAGCAATTTCAACTGAAATACCTACTGAGTTAGATAATTGATAACAATCTCCTGTCAATCCATTAACATTACTTCCTACGATCAATCCTGCAATAGAACCATTATAACTAATATTATAAAGTTGGTAGTCACCTGCTGCAAATCCACTGAAGTCAACTGGTGTAGTAACGTTAGTATTTATTATGTTTCCGGACATGTCAGCTAATATAATCTGAGAGTTGTCTCCACTATTGTTACTTAGCGAAAGTTCTACTAAATCAGTACTACCATTGCTTTGACAGATATTCTTAAAAGTGAAATTATCTGAAGAAAGAACACCACCATTAACACTTACTTTATTTATTCTTATAGAATTAGACAATCCAAAACAACCCGTAAAGCTGTTTACATTCTGTCCAATTATGGCACCACTTGTACCACCATTATATGAATAGTTGTATACCAAACATTCATCTACATTAAAGTTATTAATATCAAATGGAGGTGTACCTGGTAATGAGATTATATTTCCTGATAAATCCGTTACAAGCCATACACTTGTTCCAATATTATCAGTAACACTGAAATCAACTATAGTATTACCTCCCGCACATATAGCGTCGGTACCTACTGAAGATGTTATAGTACCGCCTACTCCTACAAGTCTATTTACAGACACAGGATTAGATAATTCAAAACAACCTTGAATATTTGCCGCATTAGAGCCAACTGCAAGACCAGTTAGATTACCAGTAGAACTTATATTCCATATCTGGCATACACCAGAACCAGCTCCACTTAAATCAAATGGAGAAGCTGCAGGTAATCCTAAGATTACACCGTTTGCATCAGTTATTATCCATTGCGTATCCCCTTGCTCACCTGTAAGTTCTACTTGAATTGGTGTAGACTGACCAAGATTAGCGCAAGTTGTTGTTGTTGTTATTCCTCCTCCTAGATTAAGTGTACCTCCTAATATTGGGTCACCACAACTAGCATTTATAGTTAATTCATCAATATCCCATGCATTTACAGTTCCAGCGTTTCCAACAAGACAATATCCTATCATCTCAATAGTAAATGTTGTGCTAGATGTTACTGTGAAATTAGCTTCATCAGGAAATGAAAATGATTCAAGTGACCAATTAGTAGTTGTATTATTATTATCTGACCTCCATATCTCTGAGCCATCTCTTAATACCCTTACGCCATATTTAGTAGGATAATTGTTCTGGCCTGTTGAACCATTTATCCATTCAAAATTTTCTGGTGCTTTCTCGTAAAATGAAATATTATTTAGATTTCCTGTTCCATCAGAACCAGGATCAACTTGGATATCTACTTTGATAGATCTCATGTGACCTGCTGGATAATTACAATCCAAAACAGAACTCACACATAATGCGCTTCCAGAAAACCCTGGCGTACAAGAATGTGGATTTCTCAATGCTTCATCCCTGTAGAGAAAACCTCCAACAACTGACAGCTGCAGACAAGCTGCATCATTAGTTTCTATTGCAGTGAATTCACTATAATCAAAGTTGGTTCCTTGAGAAATATAAGAACTACAAGCATCAAGATCAAAATGTAGACTTGAAGATGAACTGTTATCTCCAATATCTTGCGGGTAATTATTGCCACTTAAAGCAATCGAAAATGCTAAGAATAGTAAACTAAATCCTAGATGTAAGTATCCTGATTTCATGAGTTGAGTTATATTACAAGTTTAAAATTTAAAATAATATTAAGAAATTGATTAGAAATCTTATATTAAGTGTTCGCAATCAGCCTTATATATATTAGACATGTTGTTTATATATGTAAGTATATGACATATGTATATTATATATG
>JALZVB010000222.1 GCA_023300835.1 Saprospiraceae bacterium
TTGAAATATAGAATGACTTTTAATTCTGTATTCTACCGTTCACTTTTTTCATTTTCTGGAATGATACCTGTCAATGGATTTTCTTTAAAAGGATATATCGTTTGTTTAATGAATCCTTTAGGAAAGGAAGCTTCTGATAATCCAGTGGCTTCTGGCCAAATTTTACCAGGCAAATAATATGTACCAAAAATCATGTCTATAAATGGGAAAAAGACTGCAAAGTTTTTTCCATAATATTTGGAATCTTCGCAATGATGCCAGTGATGATACTGTGGCGTACTGACTATGTATTTGAGTATCCCAAAATTAATATTTGTGTTAGCATGAATGAGCACAGCATGAATAGCAATAATTATTATGTACGTATTAAACGCTAAACTTGTAAAACCTAAAACGTAAATAGGAATGAATGAAATGGATCGTGTAAAGAAGATATCCACGAAATGTGTTCTTGAACCAGCAAGCCAGTCCATGTGTTTAGTTGAGTGATGTACAGAATGGAATCGCCACAAATACTCATTTGAGTGAAATATTCTATGTGCCCAATATTGGAAAACATCAGATATAAATAAAGCAAGAATTAATTCAACTACAAAAGGAAGTCCTTGGATAAATCCATGCACGACTTCTAAATTCAAACTGCTAAAAAGCGCAACCGCAGGCTTCTGAGTTATCACACCAAATAATTGAATAAATATATGGCTCACCGTAAAGTATATAAGATCTGTTTTCCATTCTGGGTGGAACTTAGATTGTTTGTCATTTTTAGGAAAAGCAAGTTCCAAAGGTGTAAAAATTAGAACCATTAAGAATAGGTCCAATATCAACCAATCTAACCCGATACTCCAACTTATTTTTTCTACGGAACGTCCTTCTACCTCAAATCCTCCTAAAAAAATTGCGCAAGCACATAGAATAATACCTATAACTGCAAACTTCTTATTCTTACTTAGTACAAAACTTAAAAGAGAAAAACCGAAGGATAAAGTAATAGCAACAAACATTAGAGTCTCAACAATTTCTGTAGTATAGACTTCTCTAAGGTCTGCTGTTGTAAATATTTCTGGAAACTTAAAACACAATATTCCTAATAGTGAAAGTGAAGCAAGAAAAATTGATATTATCCCACTTATTTTACCTTCACCTACTTTGATTCTGGGTGGTTGGTTAGTCATTCTAATTTTTTGAATCTAAAAAAATATAGCTTTCTCAGAATTGCCATTTTCAAATTTTAGTATCAACACTATATTGAGCAGATTGACATGTCCGTAAAAAGTAAGAAATTTAATATTATTTCATCATCCTTCCTCCGGCGCTGACAACTCCTCACCTTTCACTTTAAGTGAATCCATCGTATCCATCATCTTGTCCCAGAATTCTGTAAATACAGGCTTAAGTGTCTGGCCTATACCTGCAGTGGCTTGAGGAAGTGGCTTCAGTAGTGGATATGTTATGCTGGCTGTTTTGGTCTCTTCATTGATAAGTTGAATCTTGTCCATAAAGTGTACTGCAAAACTTACAATGATGGCATAGAAAAGGCCCAATAAGATACCTCCCAAAAGTTTGTCTAAGCCACCTATATTAATGGATTCTAGAAGTTTCTCTATTCTACTACCTATAAATCTGACCAAGGCCATGACAATTATAAAAGTCAGTACAAATCCTATGACAAATGAGACAGCAGGATTAATATTGATGCTTTCTTGTAATAGACCAATAAGAATAGGGGATAGCTTAAGTGCTGCAACAATGCCTATAATGAGAGAAAGAGAAGCAAAAACTGTCTTTATCAGACCTTTGGAAAAACCTTGATAAAAGCCATATGCGACAAGTAATCCTGTAAGTAGATCTAAAATCATAGTATTGTTGTTAGTTAGTACATCACAAAATTAAGCTAATTCTTAGATTAGGAAATAAGCCTACAATCTTCAATGACACATAAAACTGCCTTCTAATTAAGAAAATAGAACCCGTTTATTAAAAAGTACTGTTAAATCTAACCTGCATTATGTACCTATTGTAACAATTGATACTAGATTTGAGGTTAATTGTATACGACTGCAAGATTCTAGCGAACTAGTAATATAGGGGACGAGTTTTTTGTATTTTTATAAAATAATTTGACAATATTACTTGCTAAACAATCACATTCATACAATCATCACGCTTATAGCCTCGACAGTCTTGTTGTTGGCAACAAGTACTGTCAGAGCTGATGTATCAACATATACGGCCCTAGATTCTATACCTACTGTATTCAAGATAGGTGAAAATGAAATCGCTTACGAGAAATTGGTTTCTGTATGCAGCCAGCCTTTATTATCCGTATGTCAAGATTCTATGGATCTAGCTTATGAGAAATGGATGCTTATGCTAAGCGATATGGAGAAACATGCAGAGAGTGCAGAGTTTGATATAAAAGGTATAAAAATCTGGTTGAACGTATTTTGGAACAGTGACGGAACCATCAAGAACCTTATTTACTACCCTAAACCCAATTCTAGGAATATGGACTTCGATCTATTAACTAAGTTTCTAGATTCATTTTCTGGCACATACTCTACCGAAATTCAGTTCTCAGGTTGTTACAGTCATTATGGAAGTGCTGCTTTTCCTACTTTCTCAAGCTATTACCTTAACGGTAAATAAGAAATGTAAAGCCAAGTAGTAATGGCGTTGATGTCAAAATAGAAGCTTGATTTATATAACTTAATTACTATAATATCGTTGATGTTAACATTACAACAACTTACTAGAGTGGGTACTCTGCCGTCTTTTAATTACAAATAAGTATTCTTGTATCATAAACATTTACCCATGAAGATATTTGTCACAGTACTATTTACAAGTTGTATGCTTTCGCTAATGGCCCAAAAAGCAGAGGTAGAAACTTCTGATAAAGCTTCAATGGTTATCTTGGATAGTATCCTAGAGGGGTATGAATCTGCAATAGGGCACAAGATCACATTTGCTGTAGCTTATGAAGTTCCTGGAG
>JALZVB010000223.1 GCA_023300835.1 Saprospiraceae bacterium
CCCCTTCTCTTACTACGAACAGAGATCTTAATTTCTACTATCGTCAGTGGAATTCTCATTGCCATAGTTATGATATTGATATTCAGACGATGGACAAGTATCCTTATTGCGTTGGGGTCCATCGGCGTAGGGTTACTCATATTTATGGGAGTGCTGTCTGGACTAGGTAGAGAGCTCAGTTTGATGGCGGCATTGTATCCAGTACTTATGCTTATTGTAGGGACCAGTGATGTCGTCCATATTATGACCAAGTACTTTGATGAGCTCAAGAAAGGTGTAGAAAAGAAACTAGCATTAGAATTAACCATCAAGCAGATAGGACTGGCTACATTATTGACATCATTGACTACAGCGGCAGGATTTGCAACACTATTGAGTTCACGTATTTTACCGATTAAGGACTTTGGAATTAATTCTGCTATAGGCGTTATCATTGCCTATGTAGTTGTCATAGGTTTTACCTGTCCATTATTATCGTTCTTCAAAAAGGAGCAACTTATCAAGGAAAAAGAGAACGGAGATAAGTGGAACGGTATTCTCGCTTGGGCCTATCACTTTACTTTAAGAAGACCAACAAGTATTATAATTTCTACCATTATATTTCTGATAATCTGCGGTTTTGGAATGAGTAAAATTCATACCAATTACGAGCTAGATGTCAACCTACCCAGAGGGGCAAGAATAACAGATGACTTCAATTATTTTGAAAAAGAATATGCTGGATTCCGTCCGCTAGAGTTGGCATCGTTCATACAAGAAGGACATGAGATCTATGATTACGAAGTTGTCGATGCGATAGCAAGAACAGAACAATATATCAGAACCAAACCTGAGATACAATCTGCTTTCTCAATAGCAACAATTATAAAAAGTCTCAATCAGATGGTAAAAGGCAACAAGTACAGCGAGTACAAAATGCCAACTGAGAAAGATTATAATATCATAAAGCCATTAATCAAAGCAGCACCGAAAATGGGTGCCGATGTTCTGATAAGTAAGGATAAAACAAAGACTAGAATTTCATCCAAAATCAAAGATGTAGGCGCAGATAATATCAAAGCCCTAAGCCAAGACATAGACGCCTGGATAGCTAGAGAAATTGATCCATCTATCATACAATTCAAACAAACGGGTACAGGTCTGATACTTGATAAGAATTCAGAATTTGTAAGAGAGAGTTTGCTTTATGGGTTAGGAACTGCCTTACTTATTGTGAGCTTACTTATGGGATTGCTTTTCAGAAATGCGAAGATGCTTTTACTAGCGTTGGTTCCTAATCTTGTTCCTTTGATATTTGCTGCAGCGCTTATTGGATATCTCAATATTGCGCTGGAGGCGGGGACTTCTATCGTGTTTGCATTGATATTTGGAATTGCAGTAGATGACACCATTCACTTTCTCAGTAAATACAAACTGGCTAAGACTCAGTATGGAGATAGGGAAAAGGCACTTTTTGTAACCTTCCAAGAAAGTGGGAAGGCCATAATTTTCACCACAATAATATTGTTCTTTGGATTCTTAGTCTTGATGTTTTCTGCTAATCTTCCCAGTGTTATAATCGGGATGTTGATATCAGTAACATTGATAAGTGCATTGATTGTAGATCTTACAATATTGCCAGTGTTGATAAGGAAGTTTGATTTATAAAAATCGAGTTTCTAAGAGAAAATTAAACGTAGGTTTCTAAACAATCATGAAATACCAAAATCTTGAGAATTAAGATTCAGACGTTAAGTGCTGTAAGTATCCAGAACGTCGGAAACAGGATTTGTAAGATTATAAGATACGCAAGATTAGTAAACCTTAAAAGAGACAGCTCAATTAATTAGAAGTAGATAATAATTATCAATTTGACAACTACCTTCTAGGACCACTTGGTTTTCCACCTCGATTATTTCCACCACCTCTGTTGCCGCCTCTTCCGCCGCCACCTCGATTACCACCACCGCGACTGTTACCTCTTTGTGGTTTGAACTTAGGGTCCCATTCTGGAGATTCACCTATTTCAGCAGGGATCTTCATTTTGATGATTTCTTTTTCTATCAGCTTCTCTATGGTTGCAAATGAGCGCATATCATTCTGGTTAATAAACGATATGGCAACACCTTCAGTATCCGCTCTGGCTGTACGACCTATTCTGTGTACATAATCTTCGGCATCTCTGGGAACATCATAGTTGATAACCAGATTGATGTTTTTGACATCAATACCTCTACTTATTACATCCGTACCTACCAGTACACGTATCTGTCTGGCTTTGAACTTTTGCATAACCAACTCCCTCTCTGATTGTTTCAGATCTGAAGATATACCAAGGGCATCGATACCTTTAGACTTGAGTCTAGATACGATACTTTTTATGTTTTTCTTAGTAGAACTGAAGACAACGATACTACCGTACTTGGGTTTGTCTTTTATTAGTTTGACAAGTAATCTTTCTTTATGGGCATCATGAACAAGATAAGAAGCCTGTAGAATTTTCTCTGCTGGCTTAGAGATGGCAATACTTATTCTTTTAGGATTCTTGAGGATATCCTTACTTAGTTTGACGATTTTGTCAGGCATAGTTGCACTGAACAATAGCGTCTGTCTATCAGCGGGTAATCTCTTGACAACTGACATGATATCATCATGGAATCCGATATCAAGCATTCTATCTGCTTCATCAAGAATCAGATATTTAATACTATCACAGTCAAAAAACTTATTATTGATAAATGAGATCAACTTACCTGGTGTGGCAACGACTACATTGACACCACTCTTAAGTGCATTCTTTTGCATTTCCCACTCCTGTCCAGATCCCCCACCATATAGTGAGATAGAGGATACATTAGTCGTATATGCAAATGCTTGTAATTGTTGATCTATCTGTAATGCCAGCTCCCTAGTAGGGCAGATAACAAGCGCTACCGTCTTATCAAAAGCCTCTTCGCGTATGATCTGATCTAATATGGGCAGCATAAAAGCTGCTGTTTTTCCTGTTCCCGTCTGCGCAGAAGCTAATAAATCATGTCCTGCAACTATCTCAGGAATAGCTTGTTCTTGTATCGGTGTAGCTTTCTCAAAACCCATGTAAAATAAGGCATCAAGTAAAGTCTGTGTAAATCCTAATTCTTCAAATGTCATTGCCCACAAGTTAGGGAATAAATAGTTAAGCCCAATAAATACAATACATAGACTTTATAATGATCGTTCTCTAGCCAATTTTGACTAACTATGTGTATTAAACACATACTCGTATTATGTCAAACTATTATGATAAAGTATATCGTGTAACCAGTGCTATTCCTCCAGGAAAAGTCACTAACTATGGGGCTATCTCTGACTTTTTGGCTTTAGGGTCACCGAGAATGGTAGGCTGGGCACTCAACAAATGTGGCCATTTATCCATACCGGCACATAGAGTCGTCAATAGCAAAGGCGAGTTATCAGGCCGTAATATGTTCCCTTCACCAACAATGATGGAAGAATTACTGGTTAACGAAGGAATTACTATAAAAAATGACAAAGTCGTGGACTTCAAAAGCCATTTCTGGCACCCGTTAGATCATCTTGATCAGAATGATTACGATGACGAGCACTAGAATACACCTCATATCTGGACCAAGGAATATATCTACGGCACTTATGTATGCGTTTGGTAATCGTAATGACATGACAGTTATTGATGAACCGTTTTATGCTTATTACTTACATAATCACCCATCTATAGATCATCCTGGTAGAGTAGAGGTGCTAGAGAGTCAACCTACAGATTACCAGACAGTTATTAAAAAAGCTGTGCTACAACCCATCACGACGGATTACTTGTTTGTCAAAAACATGGCGCATCATCTGGATGGATCTGATTGGAGTTTTCTGACTTCTGTCAAAAACATTTTTCTCATAAGAGAACCAAGGCAATTAATTGCTTCATTTGCGCAAGTGATACACGAACCTAAGATACTGGACATTGGACTTAAACTCGAGTATGAAATATTTGAATACTTAAGGGCTCAAGGCCAAAAGCCTATTGTTATAGATTCTGGAATGTTATTACAAGACCCGGAAACTTACCTCAGGCAGTTATGTAACAAATTAGATATTCCATTTTCAGATAAGATGTTAAATTGGTCTCCAGGTCCACGTAAAGAAGATGGCATTTGGGCCAAGTATTGGTATGATAATGTACATGCTTCTTCGGGTTTCAGAAAGCAGAAAACGAGTGAGCGATTGTTTCCTGAGCACTTGTTGTCTTTGCTGGAAGAGGCAGATTTTTACTATAATCAACTGAGTCAATATAGACTAGAAATTTGTTAGAGGAATTATTAAAGATTAGGTACTAAACTATATTAAAACATTATTAGTACAGATAGCTAACCATTACTCATAGCCATACTTTATAGATGATAGATACTGATCACCTATTTTATCAACTGCATAGTCACGAACTGAATCCAGACTGGGTCCTAGAGATGGCCTTTCTTTAAAAATGAATTTTAAAAACTGCGTTCTTAGTTTCTCGAAATTTTCTTTCTCTAACAAAAGGTTAAGCATGTCATTATGACCCATTAAAAATTTCTGGGTCGAATCATTTTCTATGCTTGTTAGGTTGAGTATCGGCTTAGAAGT
>JALZVB010000224.1 GCA_023300835.1 Saprospiraceae bacterium
TCTCTTTTTTCTTTATAAAAAACAGATAATCCATTGTATGAACTTTCGTCTCTAAGGTAATCAGCCAACGCATATTGTATAAATGAATTGACACAAAAGACATTCCATTGATGTACTTTTCTAACTTCTTTCATGAGATAATCAGGTCCAATGCAGTACCCAATTTTCCAACCCGTAACATGAAAGGTTTTACCAAATGAATAAACGGATAATGACCTATCACTAAGCTCTTTGTACTCATGGATACAGTGATGTTTATTATTCTCAAAAACCAAATGCTCATAAACTTCATCACTTAAAATCAAGATATTAGATCCTTTGACAATGTTTTCTAGCGCTAAGTAGTCTTCATTATTCCAAACCGTACCTGTTGGATTATGTGGCGTATTTATTATTATACATCTCGTTCTATCAGATACTAATGAACTGAACTTATTCCAATCAATTGAAAAGTCAGGCGATATAAGTTGATAAGTGACTACCTTTCCCCCAGCAAGTTCTATCGATGGTCGATAAGAGTCATATGCTGGCTCGATTATTATTACCTCATCACCTTTATTAATGAAAGCATTTATAATACAAGAAATCGCTTGTGTGGCACCAGCTGTTATAGTAACATCCGTATCTGGGCTTATGTTGAGATTATAACTTCTATTGTACTTCTCCGCTATTGCAGACCTCAGTTCAATTAGTCCAGGCATAGGACAATATTGATTCTTGGAATTATTTAGATACTTGGAAACCAAAGATTTCAACGTATCACTACAATCGAAATTAGGGAATCCTTGACCCAGGTTTATAGCGTTATGTTTCTTACAGAGCAGAGACACTTTCGTAAAAATAGAAGTGCCAGCATCAGATAATTTGGAGTCTGTTTTTATTTGAGACATATGTTGTTGTTAATGAAGACTCTCATATCTATACAATATGCTCACTCCCTTCAGGAAACAACACATTTATAGACAACGGTTTCATTTTAAAATGTAGGTCATTTTCAAACATAAACCCTTCTCCGTCTATATGAAAATAGTAAGGTTCCATAACTGATATTATGGCTTCTTTAGATTTTTTAATATCAACGAGGCTGCTCTTATGAAGTGTCTTATTAAAGAATCTCCAAGAAGAAAAAAACGTCCTTACCAATGAAGCTTTTTTAATAAACACAACATCTAGGAACCCATCAGTCAATTCTGAAAGTGGGGAAATATGGAAATTGTAGCCATACATAGAAGAGTTAGCAACAACCACTGTTGTGAATTCTCCCTCGACTTTTTCATTATCTAAAGTGACGGAAAATTTAGTTTGCTTGAATTTCACTATTTCTTTGAGGACAATTTTAGCATACATTAGAAAACCTCTTTCGTTACTCTGATGCGTTTTATAGGCGATCATTGCATCAAAACCGACACCAGCTAGGTTAATAAAAAATCGTTCATTGATGGTGCATGTATCTATCTTTTTAGGTTTTGCCTTATTGATTTTCAGAATGGCACTTTTAGTGTCTCTTCCCATACCGATATGCATAGCAAATCCATTGCCTGAACCTCTAGGAATAATACCTAAAGGAACATCAGATCCTACCATTGATTGCGCAACCTCGTTAACTGTTCCGTCTCCACCACAGGCTACAATAACATCTACATTATTCCTTACACCTTTTCTAGCGAGCTCAATCGCATGTCCTGCAAATTTAGTTTCAGAGTAGATGTAGTCAAATTGATCTCTATCTAAATGTAAAGCAATAAGTTCCTCTACATTTTCATTTCTATCTACGCCAGACTTAGGGTTGGCAATAAAAAGAATTTTCTTTTTTTTCATAATCATTACTTCCTCAGAACTCAAAGCTAAGGAAAATTATATTCCTTTATTAATGTAGTTATATACTCTTCACAATTTTCTCAGTGTATAAGATACTATCATCCATATCTCTTATTTGGAACCAATATAACCCCATTACAAAATGGCTCATTTCTAATGTGAAAGCATTCAAGTTTATCTGCTCTAATTTTGAATAAACCAGTTTTCCTGCATAATCATATATGAAGATAGAGACAGGTTCATCTGTATTATAGTGCACAGTAGCCGTTGTCATAAAAGGATTGGGAAATATCTTAGAAACTGTATATAAGTCTACTCCATTACAATCTTCATCAATTGCGTTTTCTGCAATATCAACTGACATAGGATTTATCAAGCGATCATTATCATTACAGTCGGTGGAATCCTTTACAAAACCAATTGGGCTAATACTGAGACAGGTATCAATGTAGCTATTGATTTCTCCAAATCCGTCTACATCAAAATCGAAATAATATCTATTTCTAAGTAGACCATCATCCGCAATTCCATTACAATTATTATCTATACCATCACATACTTCAGCTATCAATGGGTTGATCATCATATCTGAATCATTACAATCGTTACGATTAACTACATATCCAGAAATAGGGCTACTTCTGCAAGTATCCACAGGAAATGCGGCATCACCATAACCATCATTATCAAAATCTAAATAGTAAGTGTACAACTGCAAACCATCGTCTATAAGTCCATTGCAATCATTATCTATACCGTCACAAATTTCTTGTCTATCAGGGTTTATTGAAGCGTCATTGTCATCACAATCTTCGTAAGAAAAGAACCTGTCACTATCTGCATCTATATAGAATATAGAATTAGATAATCTAGTAACATCTTTTGCTATTTCTATACCTATCCTTCTCCCCGGAATATCATCAGCTGGTGGATGTATACCTCCCCATATTCTTGATAAACTGGTCTGGTCTGAAGCGTCTCTATACGTTGCCCACTGTAACACGATGTCCTCACTAGGGCCATCTTCAAAAACAAGAAACTCATCTTTAGGCGCTACAAACTCTGCTATGCCACCAGGGAAGAATTCAGAACCTGTGATATAAGCTAACACATCCGCTGCTGCTCTAGAATAAGTAGAATGCCCTGACACATAACCAGCAAAAGGCGGTGTTACAAATGAAGGCCTCTGATAGGGATACCAGTTCTCAGCAAGTATCCAATCAACACCTGCAATATCAAACTCCTCGTCGAATATGAAATCAGGCCCTCTCCATGTATATAATTTCACCTTTCCTGCATTGACATTATTTTCTCCAGCTAATGGATCACCTTCATTTACAAGTTCTATAAATCCATTTCTCAATGGAAATCCAGCTACATTATAATTGGGTAAAGTGGGATCTGAAGATTGTCCTCTATCGGCCATAGCTCTTATCGCTGATACTGGTCTGAGATAATCATAATATCCTTTGATGCCCCAGGCCGATATGGCACAATCATGCATCGCACCACCTAACATAAAGTAGGATTTTACATCCCATTCTAAATCATCTAGAGTTTCCCCCACTCCACGGTATTTCTTTTCTAACTCTGGGTGATCAGATACATAATTCAAAAGAGTAAACCAGTGTCCTGGTGGTGTTTCTGAATCTGGTCCATCTGCCCAAAACTCTGCCAATACTCTAGCATAATCCGCTCTCAGAACAATATTGGAATCATACTTTTGTCCTGTTGCTGGATTCAATACATGACCTACACTGGCATCACCACCTTCGATATATTTATAAAAATCTGGGTAATCTGCAATTGATTCTGGTAGGTCATCTATGTTTCCTAGAGAAGCTGGAGATATATCAATTCTTACCCCATCACGAGGATCTAAATGTGAACCCCATATTGACACAAGACTATTACCCCAAAGAAACTCCTCTGAGCTGATAGTGGAATTATTCAAATCAACTTGAGGAGGTAATCCAGGATCATGATAAATTTTATAATCATTCCCATCCCTACTGAGAATAGTAAGATCATCAGCATCCATTGCAAAAGGTGTCACCTCTCCCCACTCTGGACTAAGAAATTCAGGTGTATTAAATGGAATCGGATTACCGGATTGATCAATAAATAAATCCAATGTAAGGGGTTGCCATCTGTTAGGATCATTAATGATACCTGCTCCTGGATTTTTAATTACTAACGGTGCATTGACAGGTTCATAAAATAGGTTTCCGTACTCATTCACCTCATTACTTCCATCTTGAAATCCAAACTGGATCATTTGTGCAGCAATATGATTACCTAATCCAGCTGGATTTCCATCTGCATAGATTTCTGTAGTTATACTTATATCATAGCCTAACTCCAGCATCTTATTATCAATTGCCTCCTGTATTACCGTTACATCAGGAGCTAGAGCGAACCTATGGCTAATCAACCTATACATCGCATAACTTATTGCTACGTCAATAGCTATGTCCTTATCAAAAAACTTAATAGCATTCTCATCTATGGGACAAGAAAATCCATCAACTGTCTTTCCTAGAAAATAAGTATCTGCTTCATTTTCATTGTAGTAAGACCAGATATCGTACATTAAAACAGAAGAATGCCAGAGGTTTCTAGCATGTACGGTGGGTCTAGCAAAGTCATTCCTTATAGCCTCAAGTAATTCTTCATTCCATTCATGAGCAATAGAGTGATCTTGTGAACTAGCTTCTTGAGAATGAACTAAAAAAGCTAACAGGCTGAGACAAAATATAATCAAACGATTTATAATAGACATTTTTTCTTAATATTTAATCAATTGAATAACAAAGTAATAAAGATATATATAATTCTTATACGTATGCAATTTAGCGACATATAGCTCAGTTAATAACAAAATAATACTCAACTTTAAAACGAAACTCTTATTTAAGAGTTTAATCAGAGACTTCTCTCCAAGTGATCTTAGACAATGGTGTTTAGACCTTGGGGTTGAAACTTTCATAGGTAGTAGTGGGAGAGTTTTTCCAAAAGAAATGAGTGCTGGGAAAGTGCTCGTC
>JALZVB010000225.1 GCA_023300835.1 Saprospiraceae bacterium
ACGACGCTCTTCCGATCTCTCTATCCTTTCTTAAGATCCTAGAGAATAATGATAACTCTTTATCGAATAACCATTGTAGCAACAACCTTGTCCATGATTTATGGTAAACCAATGTGTTGTAGTATTCAGGGGCAATTTCTCTTATTTTAGGCAGGTTATTCCATGGTACATATGAAAAATCATGGTGCTCATTATGATATCCTACATTGAATGACAACTTGTTAAGTGGTCCATAGTAGCTGTATGTTTCTTGGGGTGGTGCTACAAGGAAATGTTCTTGTATCCATCTTGCGCCTAGCGGATGTAATCCTACTGAGAAAAAGAAAGAAGCTACCAGGTACATTAATGGAATAGGTCCAAAAAAGTAAACTAAAGCAATATCAAAAGCCACAACGGACAATAGATTTAACCAAACCCATCCATTGAATAACTTTATCTCTTTAAGTCTTGGTGGTCTAAGTGCTTGAAAAATAGGGAAAAACAATAACCATATTGCTTTTCCTACAAACGAGGAACCGATAAGTTTAGCTTCCCATTTACTGGCAAGATCAGCATCTATGTCGTAATGTCCTTGGAATGCGTGATGTTTAAGGTGATACTTTCTAAATGATACGGAACTGGGGAATGCATTAGGAAAATCACACATGATACCACCTAACATATTGGCTTTTTTGTTTTTGAAAACCATATTATGTGTGAATTCATGGATCAAAACAAATAATGAATGGTTAGCGAATGCACCTATACAATAAGCTGCTAATAAAGCCACCCACCAGGCTTGACTTCTCAATAAGATTGCAATCCCTATTTGCATAAAAACAATCGCTATTGCCCAATAGAAAGTCGATGGATTTCTACCCATTAAGGACTTGATTTCTGGGTATTTCTTGATGATCTCCTTGGTTCTTGCAATGTGTGGCTCTGCCGTATGCGAATGCTGGAAATCAGCCGTAAATGCACTCATTCGTTATTATATTAATTGGTTATGATTAGTAATTCCTTGTAGATTACGAAAATAGAGAATATGATCTATTCTATGAGAAATCTAGGACATTTACTAGATATAAAGTTTCAGTTAATCACATTTTAACATTTATTCTGTATTAAGGTTTATGAAAATAAATTATATTTAAATTATAGTATTTTGTAATATGACGGCAAATATGCATTCTAAGGGATTATGTGAGAATAAAAGTCGTTAGGAATTATTATTGTACAGGGGTTAGATAGATAGAATAGAACAGAAAAACAATGGAATTACCTAAAGTCTTAATTATTGATGACCGAGAATTTGATAGAATCCTGTATAAGGAATATCTCGGCGATGCAAACTATACATTCGTAGAAAGGGAAGATGGATTTGGCATATTAGAAGAATTATCAACTATAGAACCAGATATAATACTATTGGATTGGCAAATGCCGAGACAAGGAGGCCTGGAAACGCTAAAATTGATCAAGAAAAACAAAATCTGGTCAGAATTACCCATTATAATAATTACGGGTCTCAAGGATGAAAAAGTCTTAGAAGAAGCATTCGACTACGGAAGTGTAGATTTCCTTAATAAACCAGTGACTGGAACAGAACTCAATTCTAGAGTTCATAATGCGCTTAAATTATCAGATGCTACTCAGATGCTACGCATCAAGAGTAAGGAACTGATAGATCTCAATAAAATAATACGGAGTCAGAAAGAGGAGTTGCAGAAAACACTTGCTATTAAGACGGAGTTACTCACAACGACAGAAGAGACGCATCATAAAGATATCAACGAAGTAAAGCGGAAAATGATTACGCTAGAAATGGATACGACTAAGATCAGTAACAATCTCAAAGCTATTAAGGACCAGCTGACAGATTGCTATGTTACCTTGAGAAAAGAAAATGCCGAAAGTCGTGCACTGAAAAAACTCCGTGCCGTAGAGAGGAATATTGATGCCATCAGTATGGAAGAACAATCTTGGAATGAGTTCAAGGATGTCTTTTCTAGCCTTGACGGAGAATTCTTCAAGAAACTGACAACACATAATCCTAAGCTTACAAGTCTTGATCTCAAGCATTGTGCCTACATTAAAATGAATATAGACAATTATGAACTGTCCAATATCCTCAATGTAGAACTAAAAAGCTTGCAGATGACAAGGTACAGACTCAAGAAAAAATTATTGCTGGACCAAAATCAGAGTCTAAGAGAATTTATTCTTACAGTATAAGAGTCTTCTAAAAAAAATAGAGAATCAATACCCTATTCCTAAATGCGGAAGCAAGTTGACTACTGCTTCCTTTTTTTATGTCTCTAAACTAAAAAGACTATACATTATTTTTAATCATAATATATAGTCTTCTGCTTATTAACAGTTTACTGTTAATCTCGTTACCGCTCAGGTTACTCTCCTTCTCCTACGGGTTCATTAGTCGTTGTAATGTACGAGGTATCATTATCAAAGTTAAAGTAGAAAAACAATGGCTTCTCATTACGCAATAGATCAATAAACATGGGATAATAACTTACGTCTTGATAAAGGGTAAATTCATAATTAGGTGCTTCATTTATTACCTGAGGTACTTTTACTTTACCATTTGTAAATCTGAATATGGCTTTTCCTGAAGGTAGATCAATTAAGATTGAATGTCCATGTGAGTTACCACTGTATAGTACAACTTTATAACTTGTAAACTCTTCGATTAAGAAATTTTCCATTGGGTATTATTTTTACTTAATATTAATTTTTACTGATTGCAATCGCGGCTAAGGTAGTTATTGTTTATCTATAATTTCTGCTGCCATTTTCATTGTCATAAATAATTGTTCTTCTCTATCCATATAGCTATTGTCTATTAAGATAGCATCTTCTGCTTGCCTCAATGGACTATCTACTCTTGTAGAATCAATGTTGTCTCTATGATTGAGGTTTTCCTGTACAACCGACTTACTGGTCGGCATTCCCTTGCTCTGGAGTTCTAGAAAGCGGCGTTCTGTCCTTATCGCAATACTTGCTGTGACAAACAGTTTAAGCTCTGCCGCAGGAAATACAACTGTACCTATGTCGCGTCCATCCATGACGACACCACGATTAATGCCTTGTCGTTGTTGTAACTCTACCAGTTTCTTTCTTACTATTGAGATAGCTGCAACCTCTGACACAATTTGTGATACATCTATATGGATGATGCGCTGCGTAACATCTTGCCCGTTGAGGAATATCGTAAAGTTATTATTGGGGTACTTAAACTCAATCTCTATATGGCCTAATGCCTTTTCTACGGCTGCTGAGTTATCATAAGACACATTATTATCTATAAAGTACAATGCTACAGCCCTATACATAGCACCAGAATCAATGTATATGTACCCTAACGACTTGGCCAGTGCCTTGGCTAAAGTTGATTTCCCACAAGACGAATGACCATCTATGGCAATATTGATTTTCTTACTCAAGGATAAGCTTTTTATTAAAACTGGCTCAAAATTACAAAAGCATTAGCAAAATCAAAGATGAATTATTGAATTGTAAATATTGAAGTCCATACTTCATAAATTAATAAAAAAAGAGCTAGATCAGTTTCTGATCTAGCTCTTAAGTAAGCTTTATGTACGATTTATTTTTATCTGAATATCGTAATATCGTCAGCAACAATTTCTGGTCTGCCTTCTACCGTCAACTCTATTAAGTAAACGTAGACGCCTTGTATAACTTGATCACCAGCTATTCCTGGATCCTCAGTTCCCCATCTTCCTTGCCAGCTCAGATCCCAAGCATTGGCTTTGGAATCAGCAGAACCTGGATCAGCTATCATTTCTATGTTTTCTTTAGTGAAAACCAATTCTCCCCATCTGTCATAGATTTTTAGATTCTCTACAACCACGTCCCCTTTGGTAAACATAATCCATGTATCATCAACAGAATTGGTTGTTGTACCGATAACATTAGGTATATACCATTTTTCAGGATTTACGATATCTATTCTCTTTGTAGCTCCTTGGAAGCAATCTTGTGAGAAAAACACGTTAGCTGTAATTTCTACAGATCCTTCCTCAGCAAACTCTGAAGCGACTAGGTCATAGAAATCTGCACATGGTGAATCTGGACATATTGAAACGCCATTTACAATCCATTCTACACTTTCAAAATCTTGAGGTGGATTGATTTCAAATGTAATTTCACCAGTATCTTCAATATCTATTTGTCCTTCACCTATAACTGTAATTTCTGGAACAGGAGTCGCAGATATAACGGTCTGTGATGTTGAAGAACAACCGTTGGCATCTGTTACCGTTACAGGGTATACGCCTTCTTGTAACACATCGATAACAGGATTCCCTTCTTGTGTTATACTAGGACTATTGCCAAAAGTATAAGTATAAGGCGGTGTCCCACCCATAGTTTCTACAGTTATCTGTGCATTAGGTACCCAATCGCAATCGATATCTACTTGTTGTATATCTGTAATTACAGGTCTTCCGTACAGTATAACTGTGAACTCCGTATCGTAGCTACAATTATCTGAACCGAATGCATAGACAGCTTCATAAGCTATTGTAATCGTCTTAGTTGATTCATCCACAGCTAATATTACTCCTGATGGGTCAAATAAACCGCTAACTGGATCAACTCCTTCTCCTGTCCATGTTTCTGAGAAAGTATCAAAACCTACTGGTGCATCTAATAAGAAATTAGCTCCATCTATCTGGATTAACCCTGCTTCTTCTGGGCAAAAGCCTCCATATACATATGTCTGTGCAGGATCGAACATAGATTCTGGACAAGATGAAGGCATACATATAATTGATTGTGGAACAGGAGCACAAGCGTGAGGCGTGGTAAAGAATACTGGTGTAACTGTTATCGTTACTTCATCTCCTAAAGTAAGGCCTCCCTCTGTAAATCTCGTTTCTGTCACCATCGTTCCGGTAGCGCCATTGATACTTACCATATATCCATCAACATCATCAATTATATCCCATGTTGCTGTAACTGTCGTGTTAGTAGGTGTTCCGCAATCTAGATTAAGTGATGCAATCGAGTCTTGTACTTCAATTGTTATCATGTCAACATCACTACAATCACCATCTGGATTCTCTATCGTATAAACGATATCATATGATCCACCAGTAGGGAATGATATTGTAACATCTCCATTGGTATCTATTCCTTCTGTCGCACCATTGTCTAATAATGGTGTAAGATCCCAATCTCCTTGTACTGATGGATTATTAGGCTCTGACGCGTTAAATCCAATTAACGTTGCTGGTTCATTAACACATAATGGACCTACATCTGTAAGATCAACTTGAGGTTGTAGATTAAATCTGAAGTCTACACTTCCTGACTGTTGACAATTAGAAACATCATCCGTAAATGTAAATGTCAATGTATAATCTCCTGTCAATTCATCACCAGTAGGTATAAAAAGACCACCCGTAACACGTGGATCAGTCCAATCAAATGAACCTGTAAGATCCGTATTGGTATTAAGATCAACCACTTGTACATCCAAGGCAACACCATCAACTAGGCTAGATGCTGGCGCACAATAAGGATTAGTAGGGAATAACAATGTGAACTCCATATCTGGACAATCACCAGATGTTCCTGTTCCTGGCCCTTCTCCTGTACATAGTCCATTGAAGTTAATTGCTGTAACAATAATAGTGACAGCCTGCATAGGAATATTAGGATCTACACCTACTCTGAAAGTAAGATCTGTCTGTGTTCCTGGTACATCTACTGCTGGGTCTGTTCCTACTGTATAAGAAATAGAATATTCATCAGCAAAATCAACGGCATCCCAACAGAAATCAACAAAATCTAGATCAGAGCCACATGAGTTTACCGCAAATGACATATCTGGACATGGCTCACTTGAGCAATCTTCTGAGTCGGATGTGTTATCACAGGCCGCAATGTCATTTATGCCTACAACTGTAATTGATATTGTTTCGTCTGGTTCTAAACCACCAAAATTAGCGGTCAGCATATCTGTCATTGTTGTATCACCATCAACGATAACGTAATAATTCGTTACGCCTGGAACGGCATCCCATGATAGAGATGTACTGTCTATTGAAAGTGGATTACAAGCACCAAATACAATTGGATCAAGTAAGTCACAATTAGAAGCCGTACACGTTTCTGTTGCCATAGATGGTGCGCAGAATCCTGTATTAGGAATAGCGGTGATTGTAATATTAACTTCATTGCCTACTGTAAGATTATCTACTAACAAGAATGTATCTGTTGTAGAAGCCAATGGAACTGCTGTACCGCCATCTATATCATAGAAGAAAGAATATTCTGCAGCACCTACGACAACATCCCATTCAAATATGACGAAGTCTAATCCTTGATCATTACATCTGATATCAAAATCATCAAGTGCAGGCAATACTTCTATACTCTCAGAGTTAGTATCTATACAACCATCAGTATTTGTAACTGTAGCTGTAATGGTTTTAGGTCCAGGAGAATCCCAGCTCAGTTCACCAGCACCGTTTAATATACCGCCGTTATAATCCCAACTTGTTGCGGCTGTTATATCAGAATTAACAGCAATATTATCAGTTATACACAGCTCTGATTGGTCAAAACTAAATGTCGTTACTGGTAATGGGAATATTGTGACTACGTAATTGAAATTCTGTGAACATAAGTTACCATAGGTGTATATGGCAGGTATGATATAAGTATCAGGAGCAAGACCTGTAGGGTCAAATACACTACCTGTAACATGTGGTAACACATCTGAAGGATCGAATGTCATTATTCCATTATCAGCAGATGATGTAATGCCCATATCTATAATACCAAAATTAGGATCATTAATACAGAACATAGTATCTCTACTCGTACCTAATATACCTTCTACAAAATCAGGGTCTACACAATTATTAGTTGTGCACTCAGAACTTATTGAAGCGACACTGTTTCCACAAGGGCCTGTACCTGTTGCAATAACTGAAACCTCATAAGTTACACCAGTTGCTAAACCACTGAAAGTATGTGTCAATTCACCTGCTGCCTTAGGAATATCTGGTTGTCCAGTAGGTGTAATCACAGTAATTATATAACCATCTGCTGCTGCAACTTCTCCTATCGTGAATGATATTGAAGTATCATCAGATGAACAAGATAGTTGCGGTGCTGGCATAGGCTCTATCACCTCAAAACTCCCTGCAATAAGTGCAGATTCACATCCATTGGCATCAGCT
>JALZVB010000226.1 GCA_023300835.1 Saprospiraceae bacterium
AATCACGTTAAATATTGAATACTTGACCAAGTCAATACAGTAAATGAAAGAATTCTTAAAAAATATAATTAAGCTCAGTCCCATCCCATTTACCAAAAATCATAAGTACGACCTAGAAACAAAAAAAATTATTGCTAGGACTAGGAAAAACTTTAATAGCATAGACGTCGGTTGTCATAAAGGAGAAATTTTAGACCTCTTCTTAAAGCATTCACCAGATGGTGTTCACTATGGCATAGAAGCGCTACCTGACTTTTATAAAAAATTAGAAGAGAAATATAAGGACAATAGAAACTGTAAAATCTTAAATATTGCAGCAAGTGATGAGGCCAAAACAATAGAATTCAACCATGTCGTAACCAACCCTGCCTACAGCGGAATGCTAAAAAGGGACTATGATAACGACAATGAAAAGGATGAGAAAATACAAGTCCTTGCTGAACGCCTTGATGATAAAATTCCTGCTGATGTAAGAATAGACATTATCAAAATAGATGTTGAAGGGGCAGAATTACAAGTATTAAAAGGCGCAAAAAAAATAATTCAAAGACACAAGCCTATCGTCATTTTTGAACATGGACTAGGAGCATCAGATCACTATGGTACTACTCCAGAAATGATAATGGCATTTTTTACAGATGCCAATATGAAAATATCAAACTTAGATAGCTTTCTCAAACAAGGCAAAACACTGAGTGAAGAGGCTTTTAAAGACCAATACTACAAGAAACTTAATTACTACTTTGTAGCACATAAATAATCCTTAAGAAGTATTTATGTATTCTAAATATTTAGTTCAGAAATAAGAGCTATAGTATTATGCGTAAAATGTAGTTAGTTATTTCACAGTAGGATTGCTATAGACGAAATAGAAAAAATCAACGTCGATAATATAGCTCCAACGGAATGGCACAAGACTTTTTTGGGAAATGCCGTCTGATGGAACTTTATACCAATTAGCCTTCAGAATGTCGCACAAATTTTAATAGAATCTTCCTATCTCTGTGTTTAAAATACTCGTCATAGCTGTGGCTAGCTATGGCTATGCCTGCGTTTTTCGCCTTAAGCTAAACAAATTCTTCTTAAAATCTTATCCGACAACTTGAAAGCTAAATGGTATTATTTATTATTGCTTTACTATATAATATAATATTTCGCTCCGATGGAGCTTAGGTTGTGATGCAACTACTTACCTCGCTGCTATATAACCACCCATTACTTTCTTAAACTCGTCTATCGTTTTAGTGTAACCCGTCTTACCTAGTGGCTTAACAGTTATATTACCTGTTGCATCTTTATCAGCATCAAATAACCATATTGTAGGGTATCCTCTTACACCGAGTGCTTGCTGTAGATTTCTATTCTGTGTTACAATACTTGGAGGTAATTTAAACCTTCTTGGGAAATCTAATTCTAGAAGGACAACATTTTTCTTAGCCCATTTCGGGAATTCTTCTTTATGGAATACAGAGGCATCTAATCTATGGCACCATCCACACCAATCACTACCTGTGAAATTAGCCATGATAGGTTTACCTGTTTTTTTAGATTCAGCAAACGCTTCTTCCATATTTACCAGCCAACCATCATTTTTAGCTTTGTAATTTGCTTCAGTTACAGTTTTAGATGCAGGTCTTTGTTGCGTCTGTGGTCTCTGAACGGGCTGTGGCCTTTGCGGCTGTGTTTTCTGTGTAACTTTAGGCGCAGTGGGCTCAGCTGTTTTGGCAGCGTTATCTGAGTTACAAGAAATTAGAACTAATACGAAAATAAATAAAATTAAATTTTTCATAAAGACAGTATTTTATAAAATTTAAGGTCTTATTGGACACTTAATTGTTTACGTAAATATTAATCTGCACAACTGTGCTTTTTCTAAATAGAGATAAATTTATCTTCTTCTACCATTATTAGAATGACCTCTTCCTCTTCCGCCACCATTACTGCGGTTATTGGATCTTCCGCCAGATCTTCCACCTCTTCCTCTTCCTGCAGGCGGTTTATGAGATTTTTTTCTAAATGTAACTGCTTTTGACAAGGTATCTAGACTTACATTTTCATCTACGGATAGCTGACCTCCAGACATCGTCTTCAGGTCATTCATTATTATTTCATCAGAAACATAATGCTCTATGTTCCAGTTCTTGTAGGCCATTTTCATAAAAGAAGCTATGGTTTCTACAAAACCCTCTTTGATAACCCCATCTTCCATGGCTATAGCTTTCTCTATTAAGCTCTGTACATTGGTACCGTAATGTCTGAACCTTTTGAGGTTTTCAGGATACTCAACTTTGTCGGCAGCTTTAACAGGCTCACGTTCCGTAGGAACCGTCCCATCGGGAGCGACAACATCAATCTCGTAATTAGCAATTCTAAAAAAGTGCTTCCAGAGTCTGGCTTTATATTCCTGTACATTTCTGTAAGCAGGATTCATTTGGTTCATCAGATTTACAACCTGATTAGCAAATTGTTGTCTCTCCTTTGGATCTTCTATAGTCTTAGCATAATCAATCATATTCTGTACATGTCGACCATACTCAGGTATAGTTAACAAGTCTTCTTGACTATTATACGTCATGTTAAACTCCATAATGCGAAATTAATGATTTTATTCTACAGTTACCGACTTGGCCAGATTACGAGGTTGATCTACATGACATCCTCTCATTACGGCAATGTGGTAAGCTAATAACTGTAGTGGAATAACTGAAAGTAACGGTGTAAGGGGATCTTCTATTTCAGGAATCTCAATGGTATAATCAGCCATTTCCTTAATAATATTATCCCCCTCAGTAACAATAGCTATTACGACCCCTTTTCGAGCTTTAACTTCTTGTATGTTACTGACTATTTTATCGTGTGACGTTTTGTTTGTTGCGATTACAATGACAGGCATATACATATCAATCAGAGCAATAGGACCATGTTTCATTTCAGCAGCAGGATATCCCTCTGCATGGATGTAACTGATCTCTTTGAGTTTCAATGCCCCTTCAAGTGCTACTGGGAAATTATACCCTCTGCCAAGGTACAAGGCATTGGAAGCATTTCTGATCTCTCCAGCAATATATTTTATCTGTTCATCTAGAGCTAATATTTTAGCTACTTTGGCTGGAACAGACTCTAGTGAATTTAATAATTTTCTAAAATAATCTTCAGATATAAGTCCTTTGTAGTGTCCTATATGGAGCGCCATAAGCGTCAACACAGTCAGTTGACCTGTGAATGCTTTGGTAGAGGCAACACCTATTTCTGGACCTGCATGTACATACGAGCCACAATGTGTTTCTCGTGCAATAGTCGATCCTACAACATTGACAATACCATACAGCAAAGCCCCTTTAGATTTAGCTAATTTTACGGCGGCTAACGTATCCGCTGTTTCTCCAGACTGCGACAATGCTATTATAAAATCAGTTTCTCTTATTATAGGATTCCTATATCTAAACTCACTAGCATACTCTACCTCAGTAGGTATTCTTGCGAGGTCTTCAAGTAGATATTCTGCTATCAGTGCTGAATGCCAAGAAGTCCCACAAGCGGTTATTATTATACGTTCTGCATTAGCAATACGTGTGATGTATTGTTCCATACCACCTAGCTTGGCCCAGCCTTCACTAGAATTGATACGGCCCCTCATACTCTCCGCTATCGTAATCGGCTGCTGGAATATTTCCTTGAGCATATAGTGCGGATACCCATCTTTTTCAAATTCGTCAATCTTAAGATCTAATTCTAGAATCTTAGGATCTGCGACAGTATTATCAAGACTCTTGATTTGATAGTCACCTGCTTTGTTGATCGTTATGACCTCCTCATCTTTGAGATAGATCACTTTGTTAGTATACTTTATGACAGGTGAAGCGTCAGATGCTAAGAAAAACTCATTATCCCCTAGTCCAAAAACCAACGGGCTTGATAACTTAGCGCCTACTATCTTGTCAGGTTCTTTGCTATCAATTACGACAATGGCGTAAGCACCCGTAACTTGCTTGAGTGCTACTCTTACCGCTTCTTCTATCGACAGATTCTTTTGTTTCTGTACTTCTTCTATCAGATGAACCAGCACTTCTGTATCTGTCTCAGAGCTAAAAACATGTCCCTTCTCGATCAATGCTTTTTTGATAGAAAGGTAATTCTCTATTATACCATTATGTATAAGTGCAATTGTCCCATCTCCAGAGAGATGTGGATGTGCATTAACATCATTAGGCGGACCATGCGTTGCCCATCTTGTATGTGCTA
>JALZVB010000227.1 GCA_023300835.1 Saprospiraceae bacterium
ATTTGGATCAAATTGACCATTCTGATTATTGTCTATAAAGAATTTTACGTCTAGCTTATTCTCACAAATCTCATCTGGAGGTAGCGTCGGTTTGAATGGCACATCAACGGTAGTACCATTACCTGTGATAGAAATACATGAAGTACTTCCGATTCCATTATTCCCTGATAGTGGATTAGAGTTATTGATTTGGCTAGAATCATGTCCAGAAGCAACTAGGTAATAACTGCCTTCACACAGACCTGTAAGTGAGGCTATTCCATCAATACCAGTATTGGTAGAAGAAAGAAAGGTACCGTCACAGTTATAGAAACTGATTGTTATACCACTGATCGCATCTTCACCAGGTTCATAGCTATTACTCTGGTTTTCATCTATGAAGAACCTTGTATTGAAATTTGATAGGCAAGGAACTTCTTTTTCTCTAAATCCGAAATCTATATTGGGGTCTATTGTGTTTTCAGTTACGATCATACAATCCGTACAATATGGCGCATTACTGGTAGCTATATCAGAATTGAGGGAAGTGTTATTACTAGCAATCGTAGACTCCAGATCTCCAGAGACATCTGCACAAATCATATAGTTTCCTGGCACTAAATCATTGAATTGATAAGAACCATTATTACCAGTTACTGTTGTAGAAATAAAATTCTGACTACAGTCAAAAAGATTTATTGTAGTATTTCCAATGCCTTGCTCTGAAGCATCTTGTATTCCATTTTCATTATCATCTAACCATACATAATCTCCGATACTCGAAAACCTGAATAAGCCTAGATTTATGTTTTGTATTGTTTGGCCAGAACCAATAGAGATTAATCCTGTATTGGAAACCGTTAAATCTACTTCATTTCCATACTGGCTAATATTAAATCCTGATGGGGTATTAAATCTTATAGAATAACTTCCTGGCAATAAACCATTAAAAGTATAGACGCCATTGTCATCAGACATAGTTACTGATACAACAGTACCATTTGCATCCAGTAATTCAACTGATACATTAGGTACATATGAGTCTCCGTTGTCTTGAGCGCCATTCCCATTTGTATCTAGAAATGTAACTCCAGAAATACTCGCTTTGTCTACAAGTCCAAAATCAATATCTCTCTTGTTTTCTCCAGGACTTAAATTTATCAATCCACTTGAACCAAAAGCAACTGTGTTCTGAAAATCAGAATCAGTAGTGGAAGAACCTACAAGACTTGTCGTGGGTATTCTATCTTTTAGGTCAACGACAACGTAATAATCACCTCGATTCAAATTATCGAAATTGTAGAAACCATTTATACTCAGTGTAGATTCAAGTAACTCAAAACTGCTATCGTATAACCTCACTGGACATCCAGAAATACCTCTTTCTGACGGGTCGTTAATACCATTCATGTTAGTATCTAACCAAATAAAATCTCCTATAGAAGCTGGTGTTTCACAATCAAAGTAATCTATTGTTCTACAGCATCTATCTGATCCACCAGTTACAAAGTTTTTATTGACACAAATCTCATATGTGCCAAATGGAGATAAGTTCGCATATATATTATTGATGTAACTCTTGTCTGGAACAACTTCATAGATCAATCCATTAGGGACTGACCAATTATATGAGGAGACATTAGGATCATTAATCGTCTCTATTGCTATACATGGATGACCACATATATCAATATCTGGTTCATAGTAAACTATAATTTGAACTTGATCAAGAAAAACATTGACAGGTTCGCTGTCTTGAGATTCATTGATAAGTTGGATTTCTACACCAAAACCTGATGCGTTAACCATATTGGAACTCAAATTTATACCCCAATCATCAATTCTGTCACCATATCCCCATTGCGCATCCCTCCATGGCATACCGTATGAAGTTCTATTGGTTCTATCTTGTCCTATTGCCTGCCCATTATTTACTATTCTTACTTTAGAATCTCTTATTGTGGTAGCTTCTTGGTTTCTAGAAATCACCTTTATTTCTAATCCAAAAATCTCTGCGCCAGCCGGAACACTAAGTCCAAAATCTGTAAGTATTAATGATTGTGAAGTCTGAAATGAAGCAACAGTAGTTGTTACATTGCTAAGGTCTTGGCCGATTATATTATTGAGATTAACCCAACTTTCTCCACTACCAGAAGATGTGAAATTAGATGGTGCGCCTATTGACTTAGACATATCAGGATTGCCAAACACAGTCAATTGACAACTCTCTTGCGCTACACCTACTAAGGATAAACCTAGACAGATCGCTAAGATACATAACTGTATATATGATGCGATTACGTTCCTAATTACGTACATAATAATAAGTTTGAATGTCGAAAATTGTCCTGGTTATATAACACCTAATTTGTTATCAGACACGAATGTACACATTAAACTTATCTATATATCTAAATTATCATAATATGTCTTAACGAAACTATAATTTTAACATGAAGATCAATAATTAACTACTAGATACCTGCAAAAGAACAATAATTTGCTACTTCGGCTATAGAATATAGCCTTGGGAGGAGAGCGATGGGCATAAAAAAAGGGGTGATTTTTGTAAACCACCCCAAGATAATGAGAATGAAACCTGGATTTATCTTAAACCTATTCTGAATACAAATATAGGTCAATGTGCTTTTTGTATTTGAATCACACCATGATATGTTAGTCAATTAGCTGTCATATAAATAACTTAGCCAGTGCATCAACAATATTATCAGGCCTAAATCTGGATAAATGCGAGTCAACATTAATAAGTAGTTGTTCTCGATATCGTTTATTATCCATTTTTATTAGTGCTTTCACTAGCGATTCTATACTATTAAATTCAATTATTATACCAAAGCTCCCGACAACCTCTGGTAATGAGGTACAATTATTAGTTATTACGGGTACATTAAGACTCAACGCTTCTAGAATAGGAATACCAAATCCTTCATATTGAGAAGGAAATACAAGACATATCGCATCTAGGTATAATTGCGCTAATTCAATATTTGAGACATGCGTCAAAAAAATAAAATGGCTCGTCAAGCCCTTTTCAATCAACATACTCCTAACCTCTTCTAGATATTGCTTTCCCTGTCCTACTACAATTACAGGATGTCTGTGTTCTTCAGGCAAAAACTCATATGCACTTATTAGTATTTTTAAGTTTTTGCGCTCATTTATTGTACCGACAACAAGAAAGTGCTTTCCATCTTGACTTTTCCTGGGATCAGTAGTCCTGTATGTTGCGTCAATTGACTGATATAGTACTTTGATTTTATCAGATGATACCTTGAAGTGAGAAAGGATGTCTTCTTTAGTATGGTTACTTGTAGCTAGGACTACATCAGAGTTGTAGACAGCATATTTAAACTTTTTATCATAAATAAGGCGATCTGCTAGTTTAAACTGCTGTGGGAAGTTTTTGTAGATGAGGTCATGAATCGTGACAACCGCCTTTATAGAGGTCTTATGGATACCATATGGCAATTCATTACTCAAACCTAAATACGTATCAATTTTATCTTTTTTAAGGTCTTTTACAATATAGCGGCTTCGCCACAAACTTCCTGGCATAATCCCTTTATAGGCTTTAATCTTTACATTGCCCAGATTTTCCCAGAATTCTATAAGGTCAGCATCGGGGACATAAGGTGTATATAAGTAATAAACATGCTCTGGCTGAAATAAAATGAGATCCCTTACCAATGTCCTTGCATAACTGCCTAAGCCCTCCTTATTATAAAACAATCTTTTGGCATCGATTCCTATATTCATTAATTCCATAGATATCCCAAATTAAAACATAAAGTGATCTTACCTGACATTCTAATGATAATAAGTGAATCAACCGCAATAGAATAGCCCAAAACCGCATTAGAATTCTACTGGAATTATGGTCAACAAAAATTGGTAAATGCTGTTTATTGAATAAGTTGGATTAAGCCAAAACTTCTGTTTTTATCTCAATTAAAAGTAAATGAACCGCTTAATAGGAATAAATACTTTAACAACCATAGAAGTAGGCGATAATCTATACTGATGTAGCTTTGATGTAAAGATTATACAAGCTTATTTCTTTATTTTGCAAGGGTTCAATAGATTTCGACTACATAAATGATGTAGTTTAAACTATATCCAATTGTTTTATTTTTTAACAAAAAACAAACCTATACC
>JALZVB010000228.1 GCA_023300835.1 Saprospiraceae bacterium
GCGGCTTACCTTTTTGGATTTATACATTTTCCACATGATAATCCTAAGGCTCAAATAAGTGTTAAGCGTAAAGTGATTGGTGCTTTATTTGCTTTGATGACATTATACTTTGCAAGTGGATTCAGAGTAAGTGATGTGACTAAAAGTTATAGCTCGTTAAGTGCTATAAGTGGTTTTCCACCGCCGAGTAATTACAACTACCTACTAGATCCACCTAAGCCTGATGCAGGTATAAAAGCGGAGTATTCTTCTTATAGTATCTGTGCTAATAACATTCCTTGTTTCAAAGATTACTATCAAGGAATAGCTTACGCCAAAAGTATAAACAAGCCAGTATTCTTAGATTTTACAGGACATGGATGTGTCAATTGTAGAAAGACAGAAGAAAATATCTGGGTTCAAGATAAAATAAGAAATAGATTACTCAATGATTGGGTTCTTGTATCTCTCTATGTAGATGATGACAAAAAACTTGATCAGACACTTGTCTCTAAAAACAGAGGAAATAAAATCAGAAATGTCGGTAACAAATGGGCTGATTTCCAGATCATTAATTTTGAACAGAATTCACAACCATTATATGTGATGATGACGAGTGATGAGAAAGTCCTGGCAGCGCCAAGAGGTTTCCATCCAAGTCTTGCAGAATATGATGAGTATATGGAATGTGGTATACAAGCTTATAAAGGATTGAAATAGTGTTGTACTTAAGTACTTAAACGATTATTAAAATAACCGTCTACAATTAATTTTGTAGCCGGTTTTTTTTTTGTGGTTTTTAGCAGATTATCACCACATGAGTTTTCTTATACCAATTCACATTTAATACCAAATGGATTTTATTATGCTGTATAAGATTTTGAAATGAAATTGTTTAGCTCAAGGCGAAAAACGCAGGCATAGCTATGAGAGTATTTTCAACGCAGGGATGAGCTAATTCTATTAAAATATGTGTGGCATGCTAAAGTGTATCACATGAAACTTGGGATAAAAAAGGAGTCGCCTTTACACAAGTAAAAACGACCCTTTTATTCCTTGGTAGTCTAAAGAAACCTTAGAGTACCTTCTATATACTAATATTCAGCTTAGACAGCTGCTGCTGTACAATGCTCACTCATAGCACCCATTAGATTATCTGCAATCATTTGGGCAGAAGCACCTTCTATATGATGTCTTTCTATCATATGTACCAGATTGCCGTCTTTGAATAATGCAATGGCTGGTGAAGAAGGGGGATAAGGAAGTAAGTGTTCTCTAGCTTTGTCAACAGCTTCCTTATTTACGCCAGCAAAAACAGTTACGGCATGGTCAGGTTTAACACCATTGGCAAGAGAAAACTTAGCGGCAGGTCTAGCATTACCAGCAGCACATCCACATACTGAGTTGACAACAAGTAGCACAGTCCCTTGCTTGGAACCTAATACAGTGTCTACACTTTCGGCAGTTGTTAATCCTTGGAAGCCAAAATCTGTCAAATCCTTGGCCATTGGAGTTACTAATTCGATCGGATACATATATGTAATTTTAGTTTTATACGTGAATTCTTATTAAACTTGTGTATTCTTTACCACTAACATAATTCAGAATGAGAAAGATTTCAATAATTGTAGGTTTTTTTTCACTGATTTGTTTTTTGGCCTGTAAAAGTGACAAATTTATACCCACTGAAAGCGATTGCCCAGAAGATATTGTGGCATATGATACTAATATGAAGGCCATTGTTGATCTTAACTGTGCTTATTCTACTTGCCATGATGGTGGTGGTGGCGCTCCAGGGAATTATACAAGTTACGAAGGAATGAGAATCGATATAGACCGTGGTATAATAGAAACAAGGGTTTTACTAGCATCGGGGGACCTTAAGATGCCCCCAGATTATGCTGATCTGGGTCCTACAGATCTATCTGAGGAAGATTTGAGATTATTTATATGTTGGATAGAGGGTGGATACCCTGAGAATTAAATTTAAAAAAGAGAATAAGATGGAAACGTTTAGTTAAGTTTCAAAACAGAGAAGACAGATGATAACAAGATATACATTTATACTTTTGCTTGTGAGTACGATGGTATTAGGTCAAGCAGAAAAGAAAGAAGGTAAGGTGCAGCAAACGTTTAAAGATACGAGAGTTATAAATGCACATTCTGTAGAGACCCTTAAAAAAGGGATCCTAGATTTCAGAATTGGACATAGGTTCGGAGATGTATCTGGAGGATGGAGAACATTATGGGGGCTTGAAAATGCCGCAGATGTGATATTTGAATTTGATTATGGCGTGACAGATAACCTTATGGTAGGTGTCATGAGAGCCAAAGGAGGTGGACCGCTTACTCAAAACGTAAGTAGCTTCTTTAAATATAAGTTAATAACGCAGGCTTATGGCAAGAGTCCCGTATCTGTAGCGTTAGTAGGTCTAGGTTCGTATTCAACTATGGCTACTAATCCAAGACCAGGAACACTAACCTCTTTTGATAATACAGCCCATAGGCTCAGTTATAATGTGCAGTTGTTATTAGCAAGTAAAGTAAGCGAGAGGCTAGCGTTTCAGTTTTCTGTGGGATCTATATATCGAAATTTGGTAGAAACCGACGACACTAATAATCTTCTGAATCTAGGTATCGTTCTGAAATATTCGTTTTCTAAGTCATTTGGGTTGATAGTGGACACAACTATACCATTTTCGGAATTCAGATCCAATGCGGTTGATCAACAAGGTGAGAAGATTTACTATAACCCTTTTGGGATAGGAATGGAATGGGAAACCGGCGGTGGTCATGTATTTCAAGTAAACTTGACAAATGCGACGGGAATTGTTGAAACAGTTTATATACCTTATACACAATCTTCTTGGTCAGGTGGTGGCTATAGACTTGGATTTACAATTTCTAGACAGTTCAGATTATAATAACAAAATATGCAGTTGAGAATTGTAGCTAAGTATTATATACCCTTGCTCTTACTAACATTTATAGTATGCGCATCCCTTATTGTTTCTGATAATGATGAACTAGAGGGAAAAGAAATTGAGCTTACTGATAATGTCCGTATCTATAAACTATTGTCAATTCTAGGAGATGAAGGGCCAGACCACTTTCCGGATACCAAGGAGTTTGGTGTTTCTGCTAAGCGAGGAGAAGCCTTGATAAAAGAAGGGTTTTCGACTAAGCCAGGTGGTGGAAAGACCAGACAACAGAGCAAGCACTTTGTATGTACCTCTTGCCATAATCTAGAGAGAGAAGACCCTAATCTAGCCGTTGTAGACCCTCAAGCAAGGTTAGAGTATACTAATGAAAAAGGCTTGCCATTCTTACAAGGGACGACACTTTATGGTGCTGTAAATAGAGAGTCTTTCTATAATGATGATTATTTTAAAAAGTACGGTGATCTGGTATGGCCAGCAAGAAACGATATAAGAGGTGCTATACAGTTATGCGCTGTAGAATGTGCTCAAGGACGTAAACTTAAAAAATGGGAGATAGAGTCTATCTTAGCTTACCTGTGGTCAATAGACTTGAAAATAGAGGACTTAGTTCTCGATGAAGAAGAAACGGATTTTCTAGAGAAAGCTATGAACGAAAGAGTCCAACAGGACTCGGCCATTGCCCTAGTAAGATCAAAATATATGGATAGGTCTCCCGCTCACTTTTCAACAGCCTATGACTCCAAGGTGGTTTGTAGTGACTTAAATGGGAACCCGGATAACGGAAAACTTATTTATGAAAACAGTTGTCTGCATTGTCACGCTGGTAGAAAATTTTCTTTTTTGCAGTTGGATAGTGATAAATTAACATTTAAGCATCTAGACAAGAAGGCTGATGGTTTCGGTTCACATTCTTTGTACCAAGTAGCGCGATATGGGGTATATTCTAGATCTGGAAAAAGGTCTTACATGCCACAGTACCCCTTAGAAAAAATGAGTGAGCAGCAGTTGATTGATCTGAAATCTTACATTAGCCAACAGGCACAACAGTCATAGTTTTTTAATAAATTATTTGTCGGAATCCTTCTCTCATAAACTCAATAAAAAGGCATCTGAGCAGCCTCTAGTAGGGGTATTGATATATGGTATTGTGGGATTCTTGAGACCTGCGATATATATATTTCTACTTCCGCTCTACCTCAAGATATTTACTACAATAGAGTATGGTCTATATGACTTAATGAATATGAGCTCAGCATTGCTGATGATATTTGTTACACTTAAGCTTAATTCCTCGATGCTTACACAATATTATGCCTACGGTACTGATAGAGCTAAGCAAAAGGAATTCCTCAATTCATTATTCTCATTCAGTCTATTAATTGGTGTTCTTATAGGACTAGGATTTTTAGTTTTTGGAGACTTCATATTCTCAAATGTGTTTAAAGATGAGACGGTAAAGTTTAATCCTTATGGCATATTGATTGTTTTATATGCCGTATTACAGGAGATAAATCTTTGTTATTATATTTTTTTAAAAAATGAAAAAAACGTCGCTAGTTTCGTTTTTATTATATTGTTTCAGATTCTAACTGTAATAATCCTACAACTGGTATTAATTGTTGTTTTTGACTATAGAGTCACTGGAGCACTGATAGCTATGTTGGCATCTAATGTTCTTACCACATTGATCATTATCATTAAGGAAAAAGGAATTCTTACAACTAAGATTAATTGGGAGATGATGAAACCAGCTGTTAGTTTTAGTTTACCATTAATCCCTTATTTGTGTATCTATTGGTTTCTAAATAAAGGTGGAAAATTTGCGCTTGAACGATATGGTGATTTAGAAATGGTAGCATTATTGGGCCTTATTGTCTTGTTTTCCGGTATGATCATTCTTGTTGTAGAAGCCATTATAAATGGAATACGGCCTTTCTTATTTGAAATCTTTGCCAATCCTCAAGATAATGATGACGATAAGATAAACCTGCTTACCAAGCTTATTGTTGTGGTCCCCTTGTTAGCAGTTCCTATTGTTGTTTTGATCATGAATAATATCCACCTCATTTGCCCCAAAGAGGCTTATCAGTCTACAGCAATCTACAGTACCGTTTCTTGTTTGATGGTTTTTATTGTGGTTTATACTAAGATGTTTTATCAACAGCTTGTGTTCAGACAGAAATCAGGATGGGTAACGTTGTTGTCAATTATTGTAGCTGTCGTTTTAATGCTTGGTTTTGTTTTCCTTATACCTAAATATCAAATATGGGGACTATTATCAGCTACTTTGATATCTAATATTATAATGGCTTTTCTTTTCTTTTTTGCTGGACAATATCATCTAAAAGTAAACTATGATAAGCTTACAGTTTTCATATTCCCAATGGCAATATTCACCCTTCTTTTTATTTGCGAGTATATATGTCTTCAATACCTGGGAACGAGTCGGCCTGTTTTCGGTATTGTACAAGCCTGTATTATTATACCTGTAATCCTGTTGTTCAATTATAAGTCAATTAGTGATTACAAAAGGTTGTTTATAGGGTAATTATCTAATCATAAATATGTGGAATATTACATAATCCTCGCATATCACATTGAACAATAGTTATAAGTGAATGTTATCTGCTTGGTAATTGCAAATAAATAGAAATGATAAAAGAATCCGAAGCTATAATTCCTACCAATTGGGGAAAATTCAGAATGGTGGCCTATACGTCACTAGAATCGGATTATTCTCCTCATATCGTTATGGTTCACCCTGATATTAATACTAATGCAACTGTTACTATCAGAATACATTCAGAGTGCCTAACGGGTGATCTATTTCAATCTCAACGCTGTGACTGCGGTAGCCAATTAGATAAAGGTATGAAAGTCATTGCTGATGAAAAAGGTATCCTTATATACATGAGGCAAGAGGGTAGAGGTATCGGGATCATCAACAAGCTAAAAGCATACAATAAGCAAGATGAAGGTCTCGACACAATCCAAGCCAATGAGGCGCTTGGGTTAGCCATAGACGGAAGAACATACGAAGAAGTGATAGCCATTCTTAAAGACCTAAATGTTACTAAAGTTAAACTCCTCACTAATAATCCACTCAAGATCGCTGCGATTGAAAACTCAGAAATACAATTAGTCAAAAGGCAACAGCACGAGATAGCGCCTAATAAGATTAATGCCGGTTACTTGAAAACAAAAAAGGAGTCAATGGGACACCTATTGAATCAAGTATGATTCCCCCAAACAAGCAATTAATGTAAGTTGGTTTAAAAATAAAACTTAGATGTTATATCAGTTTAACTTCAGAATGCCTCACATATATTAATAGAATTTGCTCATCTCTGCGTTGAAAATATTTGTCGTAGCTAAGGCGGTTGTAAACTTACGGTTCTTAAGACAGTCTAAGAACTGCTCACTAAATAGATAAGAGATACACTATAGATATTAATAAAAGGACTGCTCGAAAGATAACTTGCTAAAGGAGGAGAAGGGAAGTTGCCGATTTTTCTAGTTGAGAGAGAGAAATTTCAGTTTGACCCATATGTTTCAAATTACTTACCGGATTCACTCTAAATTTTTTAACAAAAAAAGGAGCTATGATAACTATCATAACTCCTTTATTCTTGTCGGGGCGAGAGGATTCGAACCTCCGACCCCCTGGTCCCAAACCAGGTGCGCTAACCGGACTGCGCTACGCCCCGAAAAATCCATATCTAAATGCGGTGGAGGAGGGATTCGAACCCCCGGTACCTGTTTCCAAGTACAACGATTTAGCAAACCGTCGGTTTAAGCCACTCACCCACTCCACCTTAGAAGCGGAGCGCAAAGATACGGCAATTTCATTTTGTAAATGAAGCTTTTTGTAAAAAAAATATAAAATATTTTTAATCCTCTATTTTACTACCGTTTGGCCCAAGTTGATCTCTTCTTAAAATACTTAGGGTTAATGATTAATAGGCCAAAAGATTCGCATTCTTCCTTGGTTTGTATCGCATGATGAGCCCCATGCGCTCTTAAGATTGCCTTGGAGTATTTATTGTCTAGATGTCTGAACCAAGGGAATCTCTGATGTATATATACATCATGGATAAGAAAATATATAAGTCCATATATAGAAATGCCTATTCCTATGTACAAAAGGAGTCCCCAACCTGCCCAGAAACTTCCAGCCATATAACAAAATGCCGAAGGGATTGCGAAGACTAGGAAAAATCTATCGTTTTTCTCAAAAAAGCCCTCTTTCAGATGTGGTTGATGATGATCTTCGTGCCAATTCCACAATAATCCATGCATAAGAAACTTGTGTGCAAACCATGCTACAAATTCCATCGCTAGCACTGTAGCTAAAACGACTATTAAATTAATTAGTAAGCTCATAATGTTGTACTTATATTCTTAGGACAATTTAAGGAATTAAATGTTCTGTAATAAGTAGATAATTTTTAATCTAGATAAATTCTATCTTTTTGACTGTCTTTAAAATTCCTCCTTAAAAGGTCTAATTCTACAAAAAAGGAGGTAGATACATTGTGGGTTGTCTCAAAATATAATCTACCATTCATAGATTCTATGATGTTAGAGGATATTGCGAGACCTAGGCCAGATCCAGAATCCTTGGTCGTAAATTTGGGCTGAAATATTTTAGCCTCCATATCTGCGGCTATTCCACTGCCGTTATCTTTAATTTCAATGATAGCTTTTTCCTCAGTAGTATAGAGTTTAATTGAGATCACACCTTTTCTCTCAGCAGGAATGGCTTCAGTCGCATTTTTAACAAGATTGTTAAGTACTCTAATCAGCTGGTTCTTATCTGCAAATACTACCACGGGATCTATAGGGACTGATAAATTGATATCCATGTCATCTCTCTTACGGAACAAGTTATGCACGACTGCTACAATGTTATTGAGCTCCAGTCTGCCATTAGATGTTTTGGGTAGTTCCGCAAAGTTTCCAAATGCGTTGGCAATCCCTGTTAAGTTTTCGATCTGTTCTAATATGGTATTTGATATTTTCTTAGCTATGGAATGTGCATTATCTGGGTCATTCTTTATGGCTCTTTCTAAGTATTGGATACTTAGTTTCATGGGAGTTAATGGGTTTTTTATTTCGTGAGCAACTTGCTTGGCCATTTCTCTCCAGGCTGAGTCCCTTTCTGTCTTGGCGAGTATAGCAGCACTTTGCTCCAGTTGTACAACCATGTTATTGTAATTGGAAATTAAGTTTCCAATCTCATCATTTTTACCCCATTCTATTGTTTCATTTCTTTTGCCTAACTTAAGTTGACTTAGTTTCTGATTGAGTAATAATAAAGGTCTGGTTATTGATTGCGCTATGAATATAGAAATAACACTGGCTATAAGGAACAGGAAAACGTATACATTGAAGATAGACCCTAAGAAGTCAAAAACATTAAGACTGTGCATTGCAGAATGGTCTTGGAGCTCTACTTCTGCAAAACCTGTTGTCTTTCCTTTATATTTTATGGGAATATAGCTCAAGATGCTATTTGGATTGCTGTAATCGGTAAAAGGATAAGGATGATCTTTGTTGGTATATAGAAATTGTGGAAAGAAGGCTGATTTTTTTGATCTATCTTCTAATGAAACTATCCTGAGTATCACTTTATGTATTTGCTCGACTTTGTGTTTGTAGTTATTTAAAATGGCTAGTGTCTCTTTGGAAGATTGAGATATTTTTGACCTATCCAGAAAGTCTAGATTTATGTTTTCTAGTTTAGATTCTATATGTAACTTCTTTTCTTGTTGAATATAATTTCTAAGAAATGAACTTGTTACGCTTGAAATAATGATAAACGAAAGGAATATAATAACTATTAATGCCAGTTGGATTCTGGTATTGAGGCTATCTAAGTCTTTGATGAAGAATGGCCAAGATTCTGGAAGGAAATTGTATAATGAGTTTATCAGCAGTAAGATAATTATCCATAAAACGATTAAGAAAAATAGAAGTGAGAATAACGCAATAGGTTTAACTAATCCTAAGAAAGATTTTCTTGAAACTAAAATTTTATTAGCTGTAGGCTTATAAATTATATAAGCATGTGATTTATCATAAATCAGTGAACTATTACTATTCTTGACTTTTTCATACTCATCAGCATCTAGTTCTGTACTCTGTTTAAATGGCTTATCATCTATATAGTAGTTGAATGGATATAAAGTATGTTCAAGATTTCTTCCTAGGTCTAGTCCTATAATAGCGGTATAGTTGAGTGCTACTTTTCTTTTGAACCAGAGAATATTTAATATCTCATCAAAGAAAATGGAGTCGTTGACAGATACAATATTAGAAAGTGTATACTTCCCTGAGCCATTGAATATATTTCTTCCAGACCTATCAAATATTTCTAACTGTACAATTTCTTCATCTAATGACTTGTTGATATGGGTTTCGAAGTCTGACTTATCATAGATTTTTTCACTTTCTTCGGACAGATATAGATCATCAATGAAGCAGGATATCTTATCGATTCTTCCACTTTCTTCTATCTTTTTTATACTCGCTAGTTGATAAGGATGGTAGATGTTTTCTAGGAATGTAAGTCTATGGTTTATTTCTTTTTTAACATCGTAGTTATAAAAGATTGCAGACAATGTAATACCTAGGTATATTCCCCAGATTATGGTCCAGGTAAGATTATGTCCATAAATGTCCGCATAGAGATCTAGTAGCAAGAAGTAGATGCCTAGAAAGAGGACCATGAAAAATGGGTTGATATTTATTTTCAGAAGTACTGTCAATAGGATGCAAAACAAGATCGATCCTAAGTGTATCATGAGTACTTGTCTTGTATTCAGATCACTCTTACTGATTTCCTTGAATAGGTTCTGACTAAGATGAAAGAATACCAAAAATATGAGTGAACTAGCTGCTATGAGAATAAGGTTGTGACTATTGGTCTCCCTTAGATTCTCGATAGACATATTGAGCTTTTCACTGCTTAGAAATATTTGTAATCCACGTATTAATGTTAGAAATAATAGAACATGGAATAGGGACTTAGCTGCGAGATTTTTAAATGTAGAATTGTCATGATTAGTAAATATAAATTGCGATAAATTCAGTATCAACCCGACCAGTATTATGGTGTCTAATAATAAATCAGCGCCGTTATAATGAAAGCTATTAAAATAGGAATCCTGCAGATGTAATGAGCTGAGTCCTTGAGACCAAGCATAAGCGATCATTATAATACGTAAGATAACAGGGATAAGTAGTGGGAATAAGCTTTTGTTCCTGGTACTTAGAATCAGAAACCAAACAAAACTGATTGTCAATAATATTAAAATAGTGTTACACTGCCACCTTTTACGATACTTGGCATCTATCGAAATCGCCTGACCATAGGCTTCAATATTAGATGTCCCGTCGTTAATGCTTGAAAATATATAGCCTGTATTATTATAGAGATCATTTCTAGAAAATGGTGTATTCCAATTCAAGCAGACTTTATAATTGAGGTCATTTATTTGCCTGTTTTTACAGAATGCGGATTTGTTGTCGTGACCAAACCAGAAAATCAATTCTTGCTTATCCTTTATTTCCGCACTCAATGAGTTGTCTCTAAGAATACTTTCAAGTCTTCTTAATTCATTTAACCTAGCTGTATTGATAGAATTTGAAGTTAGATATGTTGCTATACTGTCGCTAGAAATAATGTCGAGACCATGGTCTAACAAGTATGAAAGCTGAGTCTCTAGTTGTTTAGAAGAATCCTCTGGTAGTGACTTCAGAGAGAGGAAATCCCAGACACTGACAGATAATAATATAAATAAGTTAGTAATAACTCATATAATTTATTGATTGCAGTAATAATTCGGAGACAATATGACGTATTCAAACAGCCTGGGCTTCGCTCTTGCAGCCTCGACTTTGGTGATGTTGATAACAGGGTGTGGCGGCTCGGCCAGTGCACCTGTAAGCAGTTCCAGTTCCAGTAGTAGCTCAAGTTCGTCATCCAGTGGTTCGTCGGGCCCGCTGTCGCAGGCTTGCTTGGACTTGGTAGAAAACAAAAACACTAACTGGGAAGAATCTTCCTTGTCGTCTGAGCAAGACATAGTCGCGTGCTTGGCCAACTCCCTAGGCAAGGCGGTGGGTTACGGCGAGGGCTCTGTTGGCGGTTACAGTGCACGCGGCAACAGCAACTTGGTGGTGATTAAAAAGAATACTGGGGTTTTGCCCGAGCAACAAATTCTTGATGCAGTAGGCTCTGACGCCGCCAATTGGATCGTTTTTGATAAAGACGATTACGCCGAGGGTGGCGATATAGCCATGTACCGATTGCATTGTAAAAATGCCGACGTATTGGCGGCTTTAGATAACGCGTCCGAGGCCGAGTGTCTAAATCATAATCAGTGGTGTGCTAATCGCAATATTAGCGCCGAGGCTTGTAACTACACCTTTTTCACCGATCGCCTAAACGATGACAACC
>JALZVB010000229.1 GCA_023300835.1 Saprospiraceae bacterium
GGGTGCATTTGTATTAGAATATAATATTAATAAGAAAGAAGTCGTAAAATATCTACGCCTCACTGGGAGAGATATTACTGCTGTTGACCTATATCCAAATGGGGACTTACTTCTTGCCATAAGAGAGGGGGGAGTTAACTATATTCAGAAAAGAAACTTATGGAGTAGTGTTGTGTGGAGTAGAGAGTCATCTGACCTTGTTGTCGTTACGGGACTAGATTTACTCGATGACATGAGTTTCATTGTATCGGGTTCTGTGAATTTCGGACAGAAAACTTTACCGCTTATAGCTAAGCATAGAGCTGATGGATACTGGCAAGCACAAGTAGAACATTCTCATGCTGTTGTGCCAGGAACAATACTCGATCAGGCGTTTACTTCAACAATTACAACTTCAGATAATAAAGGTATTGTCTTATCTGGTGAAAGTAAAAACATAGATGGTAGTCTAGATAGATTTATTGTTAAGTATGACTTTGATTTAAATTTAGTGTGGGAACACAGCAAATACTTTGAGTCTTGTAATACAAATGAATTTAATTCATTCGTAATGAATAGCTCCGGGAATCTTTCATTCCTTTCTGTAAGAGACGAGTATTGTCATACGTCTTCATATAGATCTAATTATTACGAGGTAAATGATCGTGAACTAGAATCCACTGCCGTAGAAGATGATATTTATAAGGCTTCCGAAATTACATTATATCCTAATCCTACTTCTGATAATCTATACATTGATTGTCTCACTTGTATAGGGGCTCAATACTATGTAACAGATTTTATGGGTAAGGTTGTTGTTCAAGGTAAACTTACTAAATCTCTAGAAGTGACAAGTATGCCAGTAGGCATGTACGCAATATCAATTGTCAATAAGGATAGAACTGAACAGATCAGTTTTATGAAGTTTTAAGAATTGCAAGACTAGATTAGCCCATGACATAGACCATAGGACTATGATCAGATAATTTCATTTCCCGCCATTCATGTAGATAAAAACAATCCTTGGTAACAGGAGATAACGCATTCTGTATGTATGTGTGATCGTATCTATATCCATTTCCTTGATGACTGTACCAAGAGTACTCTTTAACATCGTTATGCTTAAGTCTGAATGCGTCGACATAATTAGCTTTCGCCAATGCTGCTAACTTTTCCGTATACCAAAACGAGTTACCCACTTGATCAACATAATTTATACCTGTGTTAAAATCGCCAGCCAAAAGACAAGGCTTCTCATTCTTAATTTCTTCAAGTAAAAAGTCAAACAACACATGTTTCTTCTTATGTGGCAGATACATCCCGTAAACTTTGAATACTGGAAATTCAGAACAGATTACATTGTTAGAAAACTCAGGGTCTGATCCAGGAAATAAGAATTGATTACAAGGTAGTTTAGAGAATATAGCTACACTGTTTGTACCTGATGGTGCAGCACCTACATTTTGAAAAAGATAGCCTTTGGATAATAAGTGTTTTCTTATTGTCAACCCATTTTCATTATTCTTATATTCTGATAAGATAATGATATCTGCGCCATAATTAGATAGATGTGTACAGATCTTATTAGTCCTAGAACCGCCACCTTGTTGTATATTCCACGAGAGGATTTTTAGCATAAGTTTAGTCTAGCTTGCTTTGCTTTTAGCCGCTTCAATACTTTTCTTGAGCGCAGACATGATGTCTACGACAGGGGTTTCATTCTCTGTTTCTCCCACTTGTACAACTTCTTTTCCTGCGATTTTTGATTGTACCATTTCCATCAATGCATCTTTGTATTTATCTTCAAATACAACATCTTCAAATGATTTGCTTAATGAACTTACAAGTGTTTCTGCAAGTTTGAGTTGCGTATCGTCAACTTCAGTGTCACCTAGATGTGGTACACTTTCTATTTTTCTCATCTCTTCAGGATAGCGTAACTTATACATAAGTAAGCCGCCTTTATGTTCAGATAATAGAACGACATCTTCCTTGTCACGTAAAGCTATTTTCCCGATTCCAGCTTTGCCAGAATTCTTAAGTGTCTTAGTAAATAAGTTAAATGTCTGTGTTGCCACTTCAGTACTTGGTCCGATAAAGTAAACCGTCTCAAATCGAGTAGGGTGCACCTCATCCAGATCAACAAATGCTTCTATGTCAATAGCTTTAGAACTTTTAATCTTAATCTTCTGAAAGTCCTCTTTATCTAGTATCACATAGTTATCTGGCTCATATTCATAGCCTTTGACAATATCTCCGTAAGGAACAACGATATCACAAGTCTTACATACTTTGGAGTATCCTATAGGTCCGTTATCAGCATTATGCAGTTGCTTGAACTTGATCGTACTCTTGCTTTCTATGGCAGAGAATATCTGTATAGGTATCGTAACCAGCGAGAATCTTATATGTCCTTTCCAGATGGATCTCATAGTAATTTAATTATGTTATAAAGTGCTCAATATTGGAGCCTCTATATTATATAAGCAAAACATATACCGAAATATGTTAATATGTGTAACCGCGGTCTTTCTCTTGTCTTTTAAATTTCACAGATAAAAATCCGCAGTATGTTAAAGTAATAAAGAATTAACTGCATGCATCAGTATACAGATTCTACTGCTTGACTATTTTCTGATAGTATAAATTGTTCCCACTTTTTAGAATACAAAAATATAAACCTTGGTGGTAAGTTGATATATCTATCATTGTTTCACTTTCTATAATTTCAGTTGTATGTATTAAGCGGTGATCAGTTGTAAGGATTAATAATTCAGAAGG
>JALZVB010000230.1 GCA_023300835.1 Saprospiraceae bacterium
GATGGTACATTTCAGATATTTATAAATGATACTGGAGATGTAAGCTTAAATGGAACTAGATGTGATGGTGGAACTGGAGGTCCTGGACCTGTAGACATTGATGAGACAAAAGTGATTCCATTATCTCAATTACTTGATCGATATGTAGAAGGCGTTGAAGTAAATATCGGGACTGATGAAATAATAAAAGCTACTGTTGTATCTAATGATGAGGCGGGTAATTTCTTTAAGACATTGGTTGTACAAGAAGGTAATGACGGAATAGCAATTATCATTGATAAGTTTGATCTAAATGAAGATTACGCTATAGGTGATGAAGTGTTTGTTATTCTTAAGGATTTATTCATTTCTGATTTTGGTGGTTTACCACAATTGGGATATGCACTTTCTACACAAAATGTCAAAAGGATCCCTGAGAATCAAGTTGCTAGTATTGTAGTTAATAGTGGAGATAGAGATGTAGTAGATGCTAGAACAATAGATATAAGTCAAGTAGGATTTGATTTCCTTAACACTTATGTTCAATTTACTGATATTCAATTTGTCACAGCTGCTTCAGGAGAAACTTATGCAGATGCTGATAACACTTCAGCAGTGAATCATTTACTTGAGGATTGTAACGGGAATATGGTTACAATTAGAACATCAGGTTTTGCTGATTTTGCAGGAAATGTTACTCCTGGTGGAAATGGAACGATCAAAGGTATTCTACAAGTATTCGATGGTACATTTCAGATATTTATAAATGATACTGGAGATGTAAACTTAAGTGGGGATAGATGTATGTAGTGTAACAATGCTTGGACATAAATTTTATAGTAAACACGATTCAATTTCAATTTGAATAAGGACTATTTTTATTTCAAAAAGTTTAAGCTCAGAAATAAGGAAGCTTCTCTCAAGGTAAATACAGATGGTGTTTTATTAGGTGCATGGGCTAAGGTCGGTGCACCTAATTTTATTTTGGACATCGGTACAGGTACAGGTGTAATTGCATTAATGTGTAAACAGAAATCCCCTGAGTCAACTGTGCATGGAATTGATATAGATGATATAAGTATAAGGGAGTCTATACACAATGCGGTCGTAAATAAGGATGTTTTAGGAGAGGTCTTCTTTCATAAATGTGCCTTACAAGCATTTGTACTTGATGAGGATATGATAAATAGATTTGACCATATCATTTGTAATCCTCCATATTTTAAGAACAGTACACCAGCATCATCTGATAGAAAGTCAAATGCTAAGCATGACACTACACTAACATTTGAAGATTTCTGGTTTTGTGTTCCGCAGCTATTAAATCAAGCGGGTAGGGTATCTGTAATTATTCCTACTGATATTTCAGATGGCTTTATTGAATTGGCTAAAAATCAAGGATTTACTATATCCAGAAGATGCAAAATAAGTAGTAGAATTGATTCTAAGGTGATTAGGTTACTAATTGAACTACGAAGGGTTGCGTATGTCGAAAACGCCGTAGAAAGCAAATGTCACATATATACAGAGCATAGAATGTATAGTGGACCTTATAGGAAAATCACTGAAGCTTTTTATTTGAAGTTCTAGATTTTGGTTGTGATGTATTAAGTAGTACTTAGGTTGTGATTGGATGATTCGGTTTCTCAATTACATTTCAATATTCATGACCAACAAACAAACACTGAAATAAAATTAGTTTTATCATTTCAAAAGACTATGCTAAACCGTTCAGTTGGCAATAAATAGATATTGAGATAATTGATGGTTAACATTAAAGCAGTTAAGTCTTTATGATCATCAATAAATCAAAATTTTACGGGACAAATAATGTTTCAGAAGAAACTGCTTTACCACTACTCAATGTAATTACATATAATCCATTACTTGTTTCAAGATCTACTTCTAGTACCAGTTCATTGAAAGAATCAGGTATAAAGTTATTTGTATAAATTAATTGTCCCAAAAAGTTATGTACAGAAATATTATGCTCAGAAAATTGATCAGTGCTATAATTAATAGCCAACCTAGTTTTCTCTGAACTATTCTCAACAGTTATATATTTTATATCTAACTCTTCTAATGCGTTACCTGTGCAGTGATTATTTAGTAACTGCATAGAATTGAATAGATTCATACGTCCTCCAGTAGCTGTAAGACTGAGTGAGGATTTTTTATCTACACCATTAATAATGGCATCTTTCATACAGGTTGCTGCCGCACTCGGGTTATCTTTTACTAATTCAGCGAACTCCAAACAGTCTATACTATAGAGAAGACCTATCCCCCCAGAGACATGAGGAGCTGATGCAGAAGTACCACTTATCATTGTATAATCGTCTGATAAGGTAGTTGTAAATACTTCTTCTCCTGGAGCGCCTAAGTCTATACTAACTGGACCTATTCCAGATTCTAAAACTTTCTGATCTAACCTATCAGTATTGGTTACTGATATAAGATATGGGCTGGTACATAGAGAAGGTAAGTCACCTTCTTGTTCAACATTAAACAGCGTATTAGGAGCAGAAACAACAGTTATGATTCCTACAGATCCAAGCATATCATATTGAGGGCACCAAGATGGTATATCAGAAGGGAAGCGGCCTTCTATCCCAGACGACATATTAGTTACTAATATGTTAGCACCAAATTCGCCATCTGAATCTATGTATTTCTTCTTTAGGTTATAAACATATTCGTTTGCCTTGAGAATTTCCCCTATGGTACTAACACCACTAACCAAAAGAATTTTCACATTCCAATTAACACCTGTTATACCAATTCCATTATTACCTTTTGCGGCTATAATCCCCGCTATCTTAGTACCATGTGAAAGAAAAGGATGTGCTTCTTCTCCTAGTGGCGTTGCGATATTGAGTCCATCATCATCGTCAATGTATCCATTGTTATCATCATCTCTTCCATTATCAGGTATCTCTTCTTCATTGATCCAAATACTTTGTTTGAGATCATCATGTCCTACATCAAAGCCATCATCTAAAATGGCTATCACTATTTCTTCGCCAGTTGCTAAGTTTCCACCAGTCGTTCTGTCCCATACTTGAGGAGCCTGTATTACCTCCATAGACCACTGCTGTTCATCATAATGAAAATCATCTGGAATACGTACGCGGTTCTCAAGCTTGTAGTTTGGATAAACAATAGTATTAGCATCTAAGTCTGTTAGGGTATAGAACGTGGATAAATTAACAGGTTTATCTAGCGTAACTTTGTAGACAGGTTGATGTTGTGTAATTTTCTCTATAACATAGCTGTCATTACGTTTCTTTTGTTCCTCATATGAATCAAGATGTACAATCCACTCAGAATATGATTGACTGCTAGCAGCAGTTAGAAGAACTACAATAAAGCCTATTAACAGCGTTAAAATTTTACAATTCATAATACAAGGAATTGATTTTACTAATGGGAATATACCGTTTAAGATACTATTGTATCAAACTACAAGTTATGACTCGTTTACGATTAATAATACGTTCTTCCTGACATTTATACGTTTTATATTATTAATCCCTTGAGAAGCGAAGTCCATAATTTCTTGCCAACCTGTTCCTGTCTTTGTTTTAAACATATATAGTTTAGATTTTGAAGCCATTAGAATTGTACCATCATTAAGAACTTCAAAATCTTCAGAACCATCTATTGTATCTGTAATAAGTGAGCTCTGATTTCGAGCATCATTGTAGGATTTTATATGCCATGTAGCATCTGTTTGTTTGTGTACAAATAATAACTCACCTGATATTGGATTTACCTTAAGGCATCTCCCAATATTATCTAGAACGATTTTCCTTCTTTCGCTCTGTGCATGAGATATAGCAAGGTTATGATGTGGTTCTTCTACAAGAAAAAGCGCTAGCTTCTCATCATCTAACCAGGTATGATAACCCACGTTAGAAGTATTGTTGAGTAACCTTTTAGCATATCCTATGCCATCAAGCGGGTAGACACTTAATGTCTGTGTCTGTGTATTATCTTGCTCTACTCTTACACAGGAAAAATTGTCTTGCCCAGGAATCCTCGTAGGGGAATATTCTTTCTCAGGTGTAAATGTTATTCTTGTTAATGATTTATTAAACAAATCAAATCCCGCAATTTCTGTTTGTTCTTTATCATAATAATCTGTTGCAAAATATATAACGCCATCATCGAAAAAAGAAGGCTGATTATTATACCCGGATTTGTTGAACTGCGTTAGGAACTTTGGGTTTTCAATTTTATAGTCATTACCCAGTTTAGTAATCTTAAACTGATAAATATTAGATTCTGGCAACTGGCCATTGAGCAAAGTAATTGATGCAAAAAATGTGAAAATTAATCTAATTATCATTGGCTGATTTGAACATTCTATTAAATCTGATTCCATCAAATATTCTAGCATTTTTAGTTGAAAA
>JALZVB010000231.1 GCA_023300835.1 Saprospiraceae bacterium
TTTTTCCATCTATATCCGTCCATTTGTAAGTTAATCCGTCTACAAGAGGAACACTTAGTTTCACTTCATCAGTAGAGCATATAATTCCATCTTCAGGCTTCGTTGAATCTAATTCTTCTATATCAATCTCAGGAATCCTTGTTACCACAATAGTAACCTCTTTGGTACACCCTTGATCATCTGTTACTGTTACAGTATAAGTTTCTACAGTTGCTTCTGTTAGTTCTGTTAGTTCTTCTGAATTTGATACTGTTATCTCTTGCGCTGCTACTTTTTCGAAATTTGGGCTTGAACTAGACCACACATAAGGCTCAATCATACTACCTCCTCCACTATAGTCTGTGCATGGATCAAAATTAGTATGCCCGTCATTGGGATTATCCATTATAGAGTATGTGCCTTCGCAATCGAGAAAACCTACTCCATGACAATTAGGGGAAGAACTGTCTACAAAATCATAATCTGTATCATCTGGCAACGTTCCTGACTCAAAATCTCCATCTTCTACAAGATTTATATCACTCAGAAAACTTCCCACAAGTGTAAAAGTTGCAGCTTCATCAAAGCTTATAATGTCACAGAGATCATAACTGGTAGAACTACCGTTTTCCAGCCATTCATATTCATCATAGTTTCCTGATATTGAGCCACAGAGGTTCAACTCATCACCTGGACACAAATGTGTATCTGGCGGCACAGTAACCGTCAGAGCACAATCGGTCGGATCATCTATCATGTCAATAATATAATTGTCAGCGAGTATTGGGCTGATTATACAGCAACCTAGAACAATAGCTATTACAACTTTACCAATATTCATATACATAAAATTGGGTGATAGTTAACGATTAACAACAAAATAGCATTATTTGCACTTTTATAAGAACAAAACGACACAAGAAATCACTTGTGCCAAATTTTACATACATATTCCATTTATAATGAGATTACTACTTATTACAATAGCTCTAATCATTTATTCAACGTTGTCAGCGCAAGTCATCGATTGGAATAAGAACTTGGAGGAACTCAAATTTAGAAACATAGGTCCCGCAGGTATGAGTGGCCGTGTAACAGCCATTGACGTCAACTTGAGAGACAAAGACCATATCTACATCGGATCCGCCTCTGGAGGTGTCTGGGAGAGTAAGAATGGGGGGATAACATGGAAACCCATTTTTGATGAACAACCGACATTGTCTATCGGGAGTATAGAAATAAATCAATCTAACCCATCTGAGATATGGGTAGGAACGGGAGAAGGAAATCCTAGAAATTCTCATAATAGTGGCGCAGGCGTTTTCAGAAGTATAGACGCTGGAAAAACGTGGAAATATATGGGTCTGAAGGAGACCAAACTTATACACCGTATAATCGTTAACAGCGACAATCCTAATATTATTCTAGTAGGCGCGATGGGCTCTGCATGGGGGCCTGGCGCTGACAGAGGTGTCTATAGATCCGATGATAGTGGAAAAACTTGGCAGAAGACCTTATTTGTTTCTGACAAAGTCGGCGTAGCAGATATGGTCGCAGATCCTTCTAATCCTAATAAAATAATTGCAGCCATGTGGGAAGCTGAACGTAAGCCATGGGGTTTTCATTCCGGCGGAGCAGGATCAGGCTTGCATATAAGTTATGATGGCGGACTGACATGGAAAAAAATAACAGATAAAGAAGGTATGCCTAAAGGTGATATAGGAAGAATAGGAATAGCATTTGCGCCATCATCACCTAATATCGTTTATGCCTTAATAGAAGCGAAAGATAATGGCTTATACAAAAGTACAGACGGCGGCGAAAAATGGTCATTAGTAACAACTAAAAATGTAGGAAATAGACCTTTCTATTATGCAGAAATATATGTTGACCCACATAACGAAAACAGAATATATAACCTATGGTCTTACGTATCTAGATCAGAAGATGGTGGTAAGACATTTAAAAATATAGCTGACTATGGTAATGATATTCACCCCGATCATCATGCATTTTGGATAGATCCAGATAATCCTCAATATATAATTGATGGCAACGATGGTGGTCTTAATATATCCCGTGATGGCGCAGAGACTTGGCAGTTTGTAGCTAATCTTCCATTGGGACAATTCTATCATGTTAACGTCGACAATGACTTTCCCTATAATGTCTATGGCGGCATGCAAGACAATGGCTCATGGGTAGGTCCAGGGTTTGTACTTAAGAGAGGTGGTATTAGAAATTACGATTGGCAGGAACTTTATTTTGGTGATGGATTTGATGTCGCAGCTAGGCCTGATGACAATCGTTACGGTTATGCTATGTCACAAGGTGGCAATGTAGGCATGTGGGATAAGATGACTGGCCGCATAGAATCCATACAACCGCAACATCCAGAAGGAGAAAAATTACGCTTTCACTGGAACGCTGCATTGGCACTTGATCCTACAAATGATAAGGGATTATATTTCGGTAGTCAACATGTGCACAAGAGTTCTGACACAGGTCAATCATGGGACATCATATCTCCAGATCTGACAACCAATGATACCCTCAGACAAGATCAATCTAAGAGTGGTGGACTTACACTAGATGTCACTGGTGCAGAGAACTATACAACTATAATATGTATCGCACCGTCACCTCACGATGCCAATACGATATGGGCGGGTACTGATGATGGCAACTTACAAGTAACACGTAATGGCGGTGATACCTGGACCAACATAAATTCAAAATTACCAGGTCTACCTAAAAATGCATGGATACCGCAGATACACTTATCTACAACCGATAAAGAAGAATTATGGGTAGTCGCCAATAACTACAGACAGAACGACTGGAAACCCTACTTGTATCACTCTACTAACAATGGCGTGACTTGGCGTCAAATGGCAAACGCAAATACCATAGAAGGTTTTGTATTGTCCGTTGTCCAAGATCCCAAAGAAGAAAATCTTGTATTCTTAGGCACAGACATAGGTCTCTATTATTCAATAGATCGTGGAAGCAACTGGCGTAAATGGGGTAAAGACTTACCACCTGTGCAGATAAGAGACATGGTCATACAGAAAGAATTTGATGATCTGGTATTGGGAACATTCGGAAGGTCATTCTGGATATTGGATGATATTAAACCACTCAGAACATTGGCACAACAAGGGGCCGATTTATTAAAAAAAGATTTAGTTGTTTTTCCAACAAGTACGGCTTATAAAACTTTCCGTAGATCATATGACGGTATACGTTTCTTGGCGCAAGCTGAATACGTAGGTACAAATAAAAGAACCGCAGCCGTATTTACTGTGTGGAAAAAGCCTGCTGATAAAAAGGAAGAAGAAAATAAATTAGGTTCTAAAAATTCAAATTCAAAAAAGGAGAAAAAAGAAAAGAAGAGAAAAAAGAAAGGTGATAAAAAGGAATCTATTGATGATAGTAAGTCTGATGACATCAAGTCCAAAGACAAAAAAGCATCCGACAAAGACAAAGTGAAAATCATTGTTCTCAATTCTGAAAGAGACACGATAAGAACTTTTGACAAGAAAATAAAAGAAGGTATGAATCGTTTGTCATGGAATCCTGATAGTAAAGGCATAGACTTCCCGTCAAAAAACGAACCAAAAGAAAAAAGAGAACCAGGGGGATCGCCTATTATACCAGGAACGTACAATGTGGTTTTTATACATGGTGATCATC
>JALZVB010000232.1 GCA_023300835.1 Saprospiraceae bacterium
AAAACAAATTTAATATTTTCATCAGCGCTTTGGCATTTAGTTGTGTTGTGTTTGGTAATGCTTACACTAGCAGCTTTAGCAAAAGAAAAATTTAGAGATAATAATAGGATAAGAAATATACGTCAAAAGTCAGACTCTACCTATTTGATTGGAACTTCATCTGGATTAAATATATTTAATATATATAATAAAACGATAAAATATATTGGAATTAAAGATGGATTAGAGAGTGACGTTATTTATAGTCTTGAGATAGATAAAAATGATGATATATGGGTAGCAACAAGTAAAGGTATATCCTTGATTAATTCGGATATTAAAGTTTCAAATTTTTATTTCAATGATGAGATACAAGAAAATAAATTTTTAGCTAATTCTAGTACAAAGAGCAAAAATGGAGATATCTACTTTGGAGGGATGTCTGGTGTTACAAAATTTAATCCATCTAAAGTAAAGGAAATTCATAATGAACTAACACCATATATAACTAGGCTTGAGGTTTTAGAACATGGTGATGAGATGGGTTTTGAATTAGATTACCCATTGGCGAATAGTTTTGAATTTACGTATCTGCAGTGCAACTTTATTATAAGTTTTTCTTCTATTAATTTTTATAACGCTGAAAACAATGTATTCTATTATAAACTAGAAGGGTATAATCATGAATGGATTAAGGTAAATGGTGACGCTGAAGCACAATTCATGAACCTAACAGAAGGTACTTATAATTTTAAAGTACAAACGGCACTCAGGAATGGAGACTTGTCAAATAACATTGCATCTCTCAAAATTGTAATTGTTCCCCCATTCTATAAGTCACTATTGTTTAGAGTTTGTGCCATGATATTGTTTCTGTTGCTTTTGTTATTGGGATACCGTGCAAGAGTTCTATCAGTATATAATAGAAATGCTAAGCTGAAAGAAATTGTTGAAGATCAAACCAAGAGATTAAAAAGATCTGTTGATTTACAGAAAGCATTTCTCAAAGAAATTCCTGAGCCTTTAGTTATTTTTAATAGTCAGAACGAACAAACCGTTGTTAATGAATTATACTCAAATTTGGTTTCTACATATGAATCAGAACCTTCTAAAAAAGGATTATTTGAAACACAAATAACTAATGCTATTCTGGAAGGAGTAAAAAAATTAACTAATACGGGACTTAGAAAATCAGAAAACGAAATAACTATTATTGATAAGTGTTTCTATCTTAAGTTTAATAAAATTAATGTTGAAGATAAAAGTTATGGCGTTGCTGTATTAGTAAGAGATATTACAATGATAAGGGATGCGGATCGTGTGATAAAAAAAAATGAAATACTGTTCAGAACATATTTTGAAAAAAGTCCAGTTGGTATTGTTTACACTTCAGAGCGAGAAAAACCACTATCAGATTGTAACATTAAATTTTGTGAAATGCTCGGTATGGATAAATCTGAAGTGCTATCTAAAACGATGATGGAATTAACTGTATCAGAAGATTTAGATGATGATATTGCTGTTTTTAAAAATGCATTCAAAGAAAAAAAGAGATACTTATTTCAACCGAATAAAAGACTTGTCAACAAGAACGGGACAATAGTTTTAATAGAAGCTCATGTAACCTTTATTTATAATGAAGAAGATGAGTTTCAATACTTGTTCATACTTATGCATGATGTTACTGAACAAAGAGCAAATCAAAGAAAATTAATACAAACGAAAACGAAGTTAATTCAATCTGAGAAATTAGCTTCCTTAGGTCAAATCACTGCAGGTGTGGCTCACGAAATTAATAACCCCGTAAACTTCATTTACAATGGTGTAAATAACCTAAAGTCATTAATTTCTCAATTAAAGCAGAGTCCAAGTGCTGCTGATCTTGAACTACTGTATGAAGATATTCAACAAATGATGGAAGCAATTGATGATGGCTCCAAACGGACAACTGAAATTGTCAAAAGCTTAAAACTCTTTACAAGGGACGATACTAAAAGTATGGTCAGTTATGACATTGTATTAGGTCTTAATTCTACCATTACATTACTATCCAACAAGCTCAACGACGGAATTACTATTCAAACAAATTTTGAGGACAAAGAATATTTTATTAATTGTTATCCTGGCCAGTTAAATCAAGTGTTTTTGAACATTATTCTTAATGCAATAGAATCAATAGTTAGGACTGGGACTATTAGTATAGAGCTAGTAAAAAATAAGAATACACTTGAAATTGTTATCAGTGATACTGGATCAGGTATTGATATGACGATTAAAAATAAGATCTTTGAACCTTTCTTCTCTACTAAGGGCCCCATTAATGGTACTGGATTAGGTTTAAGTATATCCAATTCAATTATCAATAAACACAATGGCAGTATTTCTTTTTCTGCTAATATACCTCAAGGTACTATCTGTACTATTGTTTTGAATCTTGATTAAGTGAGTATTGTCTCATTATTGTTTTACGTTTGGCTTAAGTCTAACTTAAGCCCTTCCAACATGGATAGTTTAATTAACTCATTATTATTGCAGACTAAACGTTAATCCACAATATGATGTGATGTGCACATCTACTTTATGTGTGATTAGAACATTTGCTGAGATGTTTTATACTGCTGGTATCCCTTGGCCAGTTGAATAAAGTAATTAAGAATATTGCACTCATAACAATAGATGCATTTTCTAGGAATAGATACTTTAGAATATAATTATTTCTGATAGACAATCATCTATTTTTCATATCCGGTGATTCTAAATTAGGAATCATACCCTCTCCAAATGAGTTATACATTGAACCATTGCTTTCCACTGTAGTCCTTACAGTTATTGAAACTTGATTAGGAGTAGGCAGTTCTAAATCATTCTGGAAATTCTTAATAGAAGTATTTATTAATCATATAAGAATATTGTGACTCTTCCTTTAAGATTGTCTTAAGCTTATAATCTTACATAAAGTCCGATATGCAATCATGAATATTCTGATATTTAGGATTATAATGATTGTTATTAATATATTATGTTATTATGTTATTTGTATTGTTCTGTTTAGTAATATGTTGAGTAATTTTATTTTGGGTAGTAATATTGGCATACCCTGTGATTATAATAATAATGTGTCAATAATCTAAAGTAAATTTTTTGCCATAAATAGTTTGGTAAACAAATAACGGATTTTAAAAATCAAATAGTTTGAAGTTGTAAAATCTGACTTTAATTGATATTGAATTATAAAGTTGAAACTGTGAGCTATCAGTAAATGATATTTCTAACTGTTTTCGTATTTCAGTATATTGTTTATTGCCAAACATTTAGTACGTTAATTTATTATAAAAAAACATTAAAAGTCAGTTCAAGTTGCTACTATATTTTGCTAATAACATATCACTTTCTATGTTTTAAATAAAATTAGTTGTTTGAAATGACATTTAAATTATACTATATTAAATATCTATCAATTCCCATATTACGATGAAAAATTATGACTATATAATTTTGGGCACTGGAGCTGGAGGGTCGACTATGGCCTATAAACTCGGTAAGTCTGGAAAGAAAGTATTAGTTTTAGAGAGAGGTGATTTTTTGCCTAAAGAGACTGACAATTGGAACCCAAAAGCTGTATTTACCGATGGGAAATATAGAACAAAAGAAAAATGGGTAGACAAGGAAAACAATGAGTTTGAACCATTTACGCATTATTGTGTAGGTGGAAATACAAAAATGTATGGTGCGGCTTTAATCAGGATGAGAGAATCTGATTTCGGTGCAGTTAAGCATTATGGAGGCACTTCTCCAGCATGGCCTTTAGATTATTCAGAATATGAACCATATTACACCAAAGCTGAAAAACTATATCATGTACATGGTAAAAGAGGTATAGATCCCACTGAACCACCAGCATCAGAAGCTTACCGATATCCGGCCCTGAAGTTGGAGCCAAGAATGAAAGAAATATATGAGGCTATAACAGGACAAGGATTAAATCCTTCACCATTGCCTATCGGGGTAAAACTCCCTAAGGACGGCAAGATCAAAAACGCAAAAGTCAATCTTTCATTGTTTGATGGTTATCCAGACCCTACAGAATCCAAAGCTGATGCGCATGTCGTTGCGCTTAACAAAGCTCTAAAAAGTAAGAATGTAATACTCAAAACCAATCGTACAGCAATTGAGTTAAGGACAAATGAAGCTGGAGATAAAATAACAGAAGTTGTATGTCTAACCCCTTCTGGAAAGACTAAGACTTATAAAGGTGATACAGTAATAGTTTCTTGTGGCGCTATAAATAGTGCTGCTTTATTACTTAAGTCTAAAAGTGCATCACATCCAACAGGCTTAGCAAATTCCTCTGATCTTGTAGGAAGGAACCTGATGATACATAATAACGGTACTGTAGTTGCCATTTCCAAAACGCCAAATGATTCCAAATTTCAAAAGGCATTTATAATTTCTGATTTTTATCATAAGGCTGATGATTCAGAACTTCCATTAGGATCTATCCAATTAATGGGGAAGACTGATCCAGATACTTTAAGAAGTGAATTAGAAGAAATTAATCCTGACAAAGCGTGGGACGTAGAAGATGTTGCTAATCACAGTATTGACTTTTTTATTACTGCGGAAGATTTGCCAGATAATAACAATAGAGTTACAGTAAGTGAGGACGGACAAATAAAATTAGATTATACAGCTAATAACCTAGAGGCTTATACACGATTAAGAAAGAAATTAATTGATCTACTAGAACATATCGATTGCGAAGAAGGGTTCTGTAAAGACACAGCGTATGTAGGATTTAAATTAGGTGTATCTGGTGTATCACATCAGAATGGAACATGTCGATTTGGTACGGACCCATCTACTTCA
>JALZVB010000233.1 GCA_023300835.1 Saprospiraceae bacterium
GCCCATAAGGGACTTGCACCCTCTAGATTAATTATTTACCTTTCGGTAAATAAAAGATGCCCATGCTGGGCACACACAATGTATATAAAAAATAGCGCAGGTCGTTGCTAAATCGATGGCTTGGGCATTTTTGGAAAGTCGCCAAATTTTTAAATTTGACAAATTCCCAAAAATAAAATAATTAGTAAAATTTAAAAATTCGGCTTGTGTATTATCCGAAAATTAACGCCTATTTACAGCGCTACTTTTCATATACAGAGACGTTAGCCACAAACACGAAAAAAAACAGTAATTGAATGAATAATTTAGGAGTTTTAAAAGATTTATTGCAAACATATTCTGATGACATTGAAAGAAATAATCAGCTCTTAATTGCATTATTAATATTTATTGGGATAAATTTATTAACGACAATTATCAACATAGTTTCTCAACACAAGCTAAAGTCAAAAGACAAAAATATTATTTCATTTAAAATTAAGGAACAAAAGCGTATTTCAGTTTTTGAGAGTATTTACAGGAAATTAGATAAAATGACTTTTTTGGACGGCAAAACTGAATCTGATGAATTATTGCAACAAATACAGAATGTTGAAAAATCTATCAGTAAAAATAAATTGTACATTCATAAAAAAAATCAAAAATTAATGTACGAAATCACAGATTATTTTAAGACAATATTGACTGATTTTAGAAAAAAAGATTATAATAAAGAAATCAAATTTTTCGATAAACTTTCATCAAATTTTGGCAAATGATAATTTTTGAATTTCCCAAAATATTAAAACCAAATTCAATTTATGAACTTTTAAATTCTTTGGAGCGAGCCTTTAGTATGGAAGAAAAGCTCGTACCAGATGTTGTTATTAACTTACAAAAAGTTAAAAAAACTTCACTTTTGGGAATTTTATTAAATTATAAATTTATTGAATATACTTATAAAAATAATTGCTTTAGAAGTCCGAACCTATTTGTGAATCCATATATAGAAAAGGAATGGGAAAGGTATGGTTTTACAAAACTCATTCACTCATTTGTATCAAATAAAGATTTAACTGAACGGAATTATAAAAACCTAAAAGTAAAAGTGGATGAAAGATTTATTATTGCACCTCAAGCATTATTGCGTTCAAAGAACTACTCTGATAAGTTTTTGAAGTCAGAATTCTTACCGAAAATTGAAGAATACTATAAAGACGACGACAAAGTTGTTTCTATGATTTTTTTATGTCTGTCAGAAATACTTTTAAATTTTTGGGAACACGCTGTTGATGACACGAATTCAATACTGGTCGCAGAGGGAAATGAAAATCACATTGAAATCGCCTGTGCGGATACTGGTAATGGTATTGTCACCACCTTAAATAGAGTTTATGAAAATAGTTCTTTAGATAGACCTGACACATTAAAAAAATCAGTTGGAAAATTTGTCACTTCTAAAAAAATGACAAATCAAAATGCTTCGTTTTTACGGAGCACCCCTCCGCGTTACGTTTTTTTAATGAGCATCGCATGTCCATGCGCACCTGCAGCACAAGCGGCCAGCAAACCATACGTTCCACCTTCTTTTTGTAAACGATTGGCGGTCGTTGTCAACAATCGACCACCGGTTGCTCCAAATGGATGACCAATCGAAAGTGAACCACCCCAAAGATTGAATTTATCCATCGGCACTACGCCAACGGCTTTATCTCTTCCGAGGTTTTCTTTAGCAAATTCATCTGAAGCCAATGCTTTTAAATTGGAAAGAATTTGACCCGCAAATGCTTCATGAAATTCGATGACATCTAAATCATCGAGCGTCATGTTTTGTCTTTTTAATAATTTAGAAGTCGCGTATGCTGGTCCCAACAATAACTCATCTTCCACCTCTTCTTCCTCAAAGGCAGATGATGTTGTGAAGTCGCCGTCGGCTGTTCACCCTCGGGCCATGATCCATGTCGGTATCAGTGTTGACGATGACGACGAGAAACTGATCCGGGCTGAATGCCCCGATGGTGCTGGCTACCTGCCCGACACCGTGCTCGAAAAGTACGGCTGCGGTTCGGTTATTGCTGGCTCGGTGTTCAACCAGAAAGGCGAAATCATCTGGTTCGGGCGCACACGCAGGTACGCAACGCCATCACAGTTCGCAGCACTCGTTGCACGCGACGAAGGCTGTGCGTTGTGCGGCCGCGATGCGTCACGATGCCAAGCGCATCACATTCAGCCGTTCAACAGCCCGAATCAGGGCAAAACCGACGTCGAAGGTATGGCTCTGCTCTGCACGTCATGTCATGACTGGATTCACGCCACCAAACGGACGCTCATCTGGCAGCACGCGCCCCCAAACCGCGGTCCCGACAAGAAACCAGACCGAATATGGTCCACCCGGCCAGCAACCCCCGGCGAAATCGCACCCAGCAAACCCAACCGAGAGAAACAACCCCCAAAGGGTGCGCGTCAGCCTGCCCTGCGGTGAACGCCTGCGATTCGAGCCAACAAGACGCCCGCCGGAGGCGAAGAAAGGCTGCGTTTGGTAGAACCGAGCCAATGGGCGTGGGGAGCGGATTGAGTGTGCTCGAGCCGCCCGAATTCAGCAGCGAGGGAGCGAAGCGACCAATGCGATGCCTAGGGCGGAACGAGTGCGCACAAGTCGCTCCGAACACGACCGTGGAAGGCGAGCGCAGCTAGGGTCAGAATATGGACAAGATCGGGTATGACGAGTTCGGGTATTTCGCAGAGAATGCGGAGGAACACGGGATTCTCTATGAGGGTCCGCCTGAGGTTCGTCGGGAGTCTGTGAATCTCGAGGATGGTCGGGTTATGTCAGGCCTGGTGTGGGGCTCTGAGCCTGCCGAGCTTGTATTCCTTCATGGGGGCGCACAGAACGCTCACACATGGGATTCGGTCTGCCTGGCGTTGGGCATTCCCGCAGTAGCGATCGATATGCCAGGTCACGGC
>JALZVB010000234.1 GCA_023300835.1 Saprospiraceae bacterium
CCTACATCGGGTGAAAATCTGAAAGCTAAAGCGACCACATCGTCTCCTCCACCATTTACAGAACCAATAGCATCACTTCCAGTTGATTGAGTTGAAACCCCATCTTGCTGACTACGACTAGCAACACTGTTCATTCCAATTTTCAATCGATCACTTACTTTTACATCTATATTTGCTAAAAACTGAACTTTTTCGAACTCAGAGTTAACAAGGATTCCTTGCTGGTCAAAATATGTACCAGATACATAGTAGTTTACATTGTCACTACCTCCAGATACTGACAATTGGTGATTTTGTGTATGTCCAGTTCTATAGATTTCGTCTTGCCAGTCTGTATTTTCAGTTCCTTGAGCATAAGGAGCATTTCCTGCATTAGTACGGATCATGTTTTGATATTGAGCAAATCCATTTGCATCCAGCAAGTCCAATCTATCTGTCGTTCTTTGAGTAGAAAAAGTGGTATTAAGTTCTACAACAGCTTTTCCAGACTTACCTTTCTTAGTAGTTACTAGGATAACGCCTCCTGAACCTCTAGATCCATATATTGCAGTAGCAGAAGCATCTTTCAATATTTCCATAGACGCAATGTCATTTTGTTGTGGAAAAGAAGCCCCAACAAAACCATCAACAACCACAAGTGGATCACTGCTTGCATTTAGTGATGAACTCCCTCTAACTCGAATAGAAATGTCTGCACCAGGCTCTCCACCGTTCCTTGTTTGGACAGCTACACCTGCTGCACGGCCTTGAAGTGCCTGACCAGCATTTAATACTGGAAAAGCTTGAATCTCTTTAGCCTTTACAGAAGAAACACTACCTGTAATATCACTCTTTTTAACACTACCATAGCCTACTACCACAACTTCGTCTAGTATTTCTGCATTTACACCTAGGGTGACATTGAGGTTGGATTGTCCATTAACTGGGATGGTTTTCGTTTCATAACCTACATATGAAATCTCTAGCACAGCATCGGAGGCAGCTTTAATGCTATAACTACCATCGATATCAGTAATTGTACCCGTATTAGTCCCTTGAACAGTAACGGTGACTCCTATTAAAGCTTCACCGCTATTTTCGATGACCTTACCGCTGACCTCTTGTGCAGTTGCACTCATGGAAGTCAAGCATAGGAACAGAACAAAAAGTCCCACCTCTCTGCTGGTTTTGATGATTTTTTTTAATAAATAATTCATTTATGGTTTTTTTAAAAGTAATAGTTTTTAATGCTGTGTAATGGCAACAAAAATGCCTAGCATCATCCTAAGGATGTCTAATCAATTTTGCGCTCATGAAAAATGCTATTTCATTGACATTCTTCTTAATAATATGTTTTCTTAGTACGAAAGACTGAATAGAACATTATGCCATTTATCTTTAATCCAGTCGTACTTTCATCAAAACAATATCATATTGACTAATTAAATACATAGTTAACAAATAATTGGGTAACCAATTTAATGTTACCCAAATTAATTACCGAAATTCCGTAAAAAACTATCGAAATGTGTCTCTAAAGAGGAGACTTGTGAACTATTATACTTAGTAAACCATCTTTTCAAGATTATACTTTATTGAATCATGAACTTACTTTTGAAGAGGATCTCTCCCTTATCTTCTATTTCCAGAATATAGATTCCATCAGCTATATTTTTACAAATGAACTGATAATCGATTCCTTCAAACGTAAAATGATCTACTTTCTGACCATACAAATCGAAAAATCTAACGGTATAGGTACCCATCTCTTTCATTTCAATAGTTAGTGTTCTATTTTGTAATGGATTGGGGAATATGCGTATTTCCAAGTGCTCTTCGTCCTCGATCTCTTCTTCCTCAATAGGTGGATTTCCTCCTAGAATAACCTGTCTCGTAAAATTTGTATTCCCATCATTGTCCGTAGCAATCACCTGTAGGTAATGAATTTCATGAGAAAGATTCTGGATCGTAGTAGTTAAATTGGTGAATATGTAAGGGGCTTCATTATCCGTGGCAATAGGTTCTCCGTTGATAAGTAACTTTACACTTTCAATTGTTCCATCACTATCCGTCGCATCAACTTGAATATCACTTCCCTCCCAAATTGACACATCAATAGGGCTCGTTGGGTTTATAAAACTCACATTGGGTATATCCCAATAAAATCCACCATCTGAAAAATCCCCTTGACCTCCCCATGTGGATAGTAAATCATATATGCCGCCAGACTGCTGCTCAGGTATTGTAATATTAACAACGGCACTCCTGCCTAATCGATCCTCCAACTGCTGGAGGAAAAGACTCCTTGGTTGTACATTAATACCCCAACTTTCCCAATATTCTTCACCTGTCTGATCTGTACCTATGCAACCGATACCCCAATTCATTGAGCCAAGTGGACTGTCTATTCTAAACTCTCCTCTATATGATATTATATTCCAAAAACATCGTCTGAGCACCAGACCATCCATGTCCAGTACCTGAATTACCTCGGTTCCAGACCCTTGTAGAACCGCCCATAATGTTGTCAAATAGGGTTCCCGTAGCCCATCTATGATGAGGACCAATATCTGAGTTGACTCTATCCGCCAGCCCATCCAAAAACACATTTGGTCCTGTGACTCTGGATCCTGTCACAAAATCGTGTCGCCCATCGTTTGCATAACACCGTTGAAATAAATTCCCTAACCCTTCTTGTATAGCAAATGAATATCTTCTACCTCCCGTAAGAATAGATTTGGGGTCAATATATGCACAATCTTGAACTGTTGTAAAATTGGCACTTTCAATATTTACTGTGCTATAGGCAAGATATTGACCCGTTACTTGTTTGACCCAACAATTTTCTGAATCTTTTAACCTGATAGCAGTCCAAGCGTGAGATTCATCGACATTACTATCGTAAAAAGATTGGATTCTGATGTTCTCAACACCGCACTGGTTGATGCGCCTTGATGATAAGATTTTAGAAATGGATCCGCCGCCATATAGATCTTCAATAACATCGACTATAGGAATATTTATGGAAATAATGTTGCCAGATATTGCAGTAATAATTCTTTCATGATCAATAGCATAAGAACTAGGTGTCCAGCCAACACAGCCACTTTTCCCTGCACATAATGTTTCTTGGTCCATGCCTAATTCATCTATCCAGAATTGGTTTGGTGTTCTAGTGACTACAATTTTTTCTCCAACCACATAGTCCGATGCATCCTCAATCTCAAAGGAATATGATCCTACCGGCACATAGTCGCTTGCAATAGCTTGTTCTGACTGATCATCTATATTGACACCACCAGACCCCAATATACTGATAATACTATGTTCTACTCTCGGGTTTGAATGCAGAACTGTTCCGTTTAGTCCTTGACCTTCACCTCTGAGTACAACACCAGACGCTTTGATTGTTAAAGTATTTTCTAAACTATAATGTCCCGCTTTAATTAATACGACGCCTCGAAATCCATTCTGATCAGGTTCGAGTGATTCGACTAGATTTATTGCAGCCTGAATCCTATGAACATCATCTCCTTCTTCTGGGGAAACTGTAGCTTCAATAGGAATATCAGTAGGAAGTGAAACACCGCCTCCCATGTAGCCAGCGTAAGAATAATCTGGGATGATGTTGACTTCATTTGATTGGCCCTTCATAGAGAAAGGTACATAAGTTAATGCATCTTGATCCAAATAGATCAATTGAGAATTTTGACATTGAGATGTATACACCTCAAAAAGGCCAAAAATTAGGAGAATTAATTGTCGAATATTCACAATTTAAAGATAAACATTCCTGATCAGATGGCAAGTAAAAAGATGGGTAGGTACAGACTTATTGTCTATGTTGGGCGAGAGGGCAAGTAATTGAGTATAAAAAAAGAGAGGAATGCCTGATGTAGGCATTCCTCTCTTGCTCAATAGAAATTTAAATTATTCCATTAAGTTCATATTTTATAAAGCCAATAAGCTTATTGGTCTTCACCTACAACCGCATCCGTAGTATTGACATGGTAAGGTGTCAGAGGATTAGCAGCGTCTGTTCCTGGATCCAAATCGTCACCTGCTGTTCTTCCTTGGAAGTTGTCTTCAAAAACAATAGTTTCAGTACCTGAGTCAGAAGAATAGATTACGATATTATCAAGGTGAAACATACTGTCGCTTATTTTTCCATTATCAGAGTATTTCCACTGGAAGTTATGAGCACCATCTTTAACAGCTGCTAAATGCCC
>JALZVB010000235.1 GCA_023300835.1 Saprospiraceae bacterium
TGATGATGATGATGTTGTTTCCAGTATCCAAAAACTTGAAAGGTATAAGTTATACAAGCAAAAGTTAGGAGAAATGGGACCAAGTTGTCAAGAAATCCTGAGATATTTTTTAGAAAAAGTACCATTAAAGGAAATTGCAGTAATAATGGGTTTTGCTAGTGAAAATGCGGCTAAACAGAAGAAATATAAGTGTCAACAGAAACTTATAGCTTCTATAAAGGCAGATAGAAACTTCAAAGAATATTAACAGTATGTGATTCCAATATTATCTAACTTAGTTTTTAATTTTATTACCGTTAAGTGAATTTTTATTTTAGCCATGGACCTCAATAAAAACAATAAGTATCAATTAATAGATGATTACCTCCAAGGTAATATGTCTATTGATGACATGGATAGGTTTAAAGCATTCATGCAGACAGATAATGAAATATCTGATAATTTCCAGATCATACAAGAACTGCAAGAATCACATGACTTTAATAAAGCTTCTCAAGACTTAAACAATACACTTTTATCTATAAGAAATGCAGATGTAAATCAAGCGCCTATTCAACGTAAATCAAAAATAGCTTGGTTTTCCCTTCTTTTAGCCATCATCATAGGAGGGCTATTTTATTTTACTAATGCAATGAGTTCTGATAAGGAGAGTCGTAATAAAATAATCCATCAGTACGCATTAGTAGAACCTCTAAGTCTGAGTACCAAGAGTAACGATCTACAACAATCACTATTAGATATAGAAAACTTATATAACAACAAGAATTACAAACAAGCCCTTCCATTAATATCGGTGTACTTAGAAGAGAAGCCCAGAGACCTTGATATACTTTTGGCCTACGGGATCTCTCTATCAGAAGAAAGTGAGTACATAAAAGCAAATGAAATATTCTCTACAATAAAGTCATTGAAACCTCGTGTTAAGAAACATTTATGGTATGCGGCAATAAATAACCTCAGAGCTGGAAAAGACGAATTGGCTACTTCCCAATTGACTACAATCGTAAAGGAAAAATCATATAAGTATCTGGAAGCAAAAGAATTGATACAAGAATTGATGAAAGAGTAAGTTCTACTTTTTATACACTTAGTGAGCTTTCTTTTTCCATATCAACAAAAATGCAGTGCGGATATTCCTACTTCTTATTTCAGTTTGTCTGACCTACTTTACTGCAGATGGTAAAGCGCCCCCTTTTAGTAAGCAAGGAATAGAGAACAGGCAACTTATAGAGAAAGCTATTTTATCGTTGTATGAACTAGACTCAGATTCTCAATTACTACTTCTAGAAGGAAGTTTACAAAAATGTCTAACAACCTTTGGTCCCATTGATACAACTACTGTAAAGGTCAATTCTGCTCTTTATGATTGGCATATGTTGAACAGAAATTTTGAAAAGGCCTTGCCTTTTGCTCTTTCTGTAATTCAAGCACATGACCAGTTAGAATCAGATGTAGCAAGTCTTGCTGCAGCGTACACTAAACTGGCAACTTGTCAACAGTGGAATTTTTTACTAAAAGAAGCTGAAGGCAATTACAAAAAATCAATTGCCATATCCGAAAGAAAAGAGCTAAACAATTATGATAATTACTATGGGTTAGGTACCGTGCTCAACGGTCAAGGCAATTATGATCTATTGATAGAGTATGCTCAATATTCAAGGGAACTGGCTAAGACGCCTCAAGAATTGTGTGACGCATACTTACAAGAATTTCAGGCTCATGCGATATTGAAACATAAAGATGAAGCTCGAAATATTATTGATAACGTTCTTGTTATAGCAAAGAAAGAAAGTCTTAGTTTCAGAGAAGGAAGAGCATATACCTGTCTAGCTATTCTAGAGAAGATCAATAGAAATTATGGTAAAGCATTAGAACTATATAAGAAAGGGGCTACCTTAATGCTGAATAGTAATGAGCCTCGAAAACTTAAAAATCTTGCATATTGCTACTCTACAATGAGTAATCTCCACAGTGCCCTCAAGGACACTGACAAATCGATTGAACTTGGACAAATAGCAATAGCAACCAATGTTGAATTTTATAAGAAACAATATCACCCAGACATCGCAAGACAATATCATAATCTCGCTACTAAATATATGCGATCCAAAAATTATGAAGCAGGTCTCAGACAAGTACAGAACGCTATTAAGTGTTATCTCAATGATGAAAAATTTACAGACCCTAAGTCAATAATTTCTAATGATAGGCTTTTTAATGTGATTGTAAAGTCGGACTTACTGACCTCTATTAAAGATAAATCACTGAGTTATGCATATCTATATTTAGAACATAAAAACCCTGACGACCTTATAAGTGCAGAAAGGCATATCAGAAATGCTGTGGATTTAGTTGACATTATGAGGGAAGAGTTGACTACTGAAAAAGCTAAAAAATTCTGGAGGAGGAAATCTCGTCAAATATATAACACAGGCGCAGAGCTTGCAGAGTGGATGGGGGATAATGAAAAGTTACTTTTTTATATTGAAAAAAGTAAAGCACTATTATTACTAGATGCTTTGAACCATAAGGAAGCCTTAGGGTTGATTCCACAGGCACTATCACAACGAGAAAATATATTACGTGAAAATTGCCTAATAAAAAGTAAAGGTGAGGATGGCGTAACTAATTTCAAGAACTATCGATCATTTTTAGATTCGTTACAAACAGAATTCCCGAGTTATTATAAGTACAAGTATGATACGCAGACGCCTACACTGAAAGAAACTCAAGAATTATTAGTCAATGACTCGACTCAAGTTATTCATTACCACTTGACTAGTGACAGCCTTTATATTCTTAATATTACACATACAGAATCTGAGTTAATTCATATGCCCAATCCTAAGGAACTAAAAGGAGATGTAAAGCGATTGTTAGGTTTCCTAAATAATAAGGACAGCCTAGAATTTCAATCGACTTATCATGAATTCATTGATCTTTCTCACAAGTTATATCAACAACTTTTCAGTAAGCTTACGCTTAAGCGAAGGCAGATTATAGTTTCTGGCGATGGTGTGATCAACTATGTGCCGTTCGATATTTTGGTTTCGACTATTGATTTTAAGAATCCGCAATATCTTATTCACGATCATGATATAAGTTATGTGAGTTCATTAGCCGTACTACGGAAAAGTAAATCGGGAGTAAAAAATAGGTTTGAGAAGTTGCTATTGGTTAGCCCTAATGATTTCAAAAATGAAGACCTCCTTGGGTTACAACATGGCGAACAAGAAGAAGAGCAGTTGAAAAAAGTTGCTAACACCACGACACTAAGTGGCATGAAAGCAAATAGGAATGATTTTATCAATCAATCACATGATTATAATGTCATACACTTCTCTACACATAGTGGTATAGATGCTGATACTAAAGAACCTTGGTTAGCTTTATCAGATTCGTTGATGCGCTTGAGTGATATCATGAAATTGAAACTCAATGCTTCTATGGTTACGCTGAGTTCATGTAAGAGTTTTGACGGTATCTACAATGTAGGGGAGGGTATTAATAGCCTTTCAAGAGCATTCTTATTTGCTAATGCTGCCTCAGTTGTAGGTAGTTTATGGAACCTGAATGAGCGAGCTGGGTTAGAAATCATGACAGCTTTCTACAATAATATTGATAAAGGAGAAACTAAATCTGCAGCCTTAAGATCTGCCAAGTTAAGTTACATAAAGAATCATCCTTACCAG
>JALZVB010000236.1 GCA_023300835.1 Saprospiraceae bacterium
TTTCTTCACTACCTCCTGAATTAGTAAATGAAGTCTTCTTTACTAACAAGTTACCACCTATAGTAGACTCATCGTATCCGCCTCTATAATAATCGATAACGTTGCTTCTTATATTTTCGAAATTGCAGTTATCTATTGTTAAAAACTCAACATTGTAATCTCCCTTATCATTTGTCTCCTCTGATAATTCAATACCATTACTACAATCCTTTAATGTTGAATTGACAAAGTTGATTTCATCAGCCATGCTTTCTTTATAGGCTTTCAATATATAATTGAAATTCTTGATTTCACAATCCGTAACGGATAGGTTATACAGACCATTCATATTTTCTTTCAACGTAGCAAATGCAAATTGTTCTTCCATTCCAGCTAGATTAACATTTTGTAAATTCAGCTCACCGTATGGATTCATTTCAAATAATGGTGAATCGGCTTTTCCCGAGTAGATGATATTTGCTTTGTTTTTGGCATCACCTGATCTGATTGTTATGCTTTTATTAATAACTAATGAATTACTAATTTTATAATCTCCTTGCGACAATACAATAGCGTCCCCATTTTTAGCAAGTTCAAGCTTCGCTGTAAGATCAGCAGCATCCTTTACGACATGGATTTTAGCGACAACTGTTGCCGCCTCATTAGAGAACCATTTAGGGCCATATTTTTTCTTGTCTAGAATCATAGGATCTTTATCTAGCGAGCCGGCAACTGCACCTATTGCATTAGCCTTACTTCTTTCATTTCCAAAAAGATCCTTCTTAATTGTCCCAAAATCAAATCCTTTATAAACTTCAACACCAGGTAAGCCAGTCGGAACATAGATAGATTCCGCAACTTTAGATATTCCAAAACTAGAGATCTCCATACCCTTAACCTTATCACTTCCCGCACTTGTATTATTAGTCAGATTACTCTCAAACTTAATACCGTCAATCTTATCATGTGCAATTATAGGCGTTGTATTAGCCCCTTCATTATAAATAATATTGTTAGCAACGACAGTTCTTTTGGCTCTAGCAGATCTGATTTCAGAAAGCGGAAGCACATCCTTCTGACTGATGTTGGTACCTACGCCAAAATGCCATGGTTCTATACAATTGATGTAAGTGTTATGCGCCACGACGACATCAGTAACTTGATTATATCTATTGAGTGGAGATTTAGGAATACCGTTCATAATGGCAAGTGGACTTCTGAAGTTCTGGCCCTTGAGATTATAGAAATAATTATTTATAACCCAATGGCCTGTATTTATTAATCTTACGCCTCCTACATTTTCATTCCCATCACCGATGAAGTAATTCCCATCAATTCTACAGTAGTTACCATGTCGTGTTACAAGAGATCCTTCACTTTTATAAAAAACATTATTCTTGAATACATTGAAGTTCGTCTTACTAGAAATAACTTCCACTTCTCCATTACATCTTTCAAAGAGATTATTGGCTACCGTCGTATAAGACGGTGACATAGAAGTCCCACTTTCTCCTAACTGAATCGTCTCAGCTTTGGGACCACCCTTCCGGGGTCTAGGGCCAAAATAATTGTTAGTTATCTGATGATAGTTATTAATACTCTGATTACCTCTGATATCAACTCTAAGGGTTGGACCTTGATTTGTTTTTCCTGCAAGGTAGCAGTGATCCATAACATTATGTCTGCCATAGAATTCTACCCATAGATCTGGTTGGTCACGATGCGATTGGTTATAGTTTTCTATGACACAGTTGGTAACCTTACAATGTGTCGCAAGAGAATCTGCATTATTCCTATATGCTATTACTGAACGAGACGGCGTAGATCCATTCCTGAAATAAAGGCCATCTACATTAAGGTACTCGCCAGCTAGTTTAAGACATGATTTTCCTTCTAGAAAAACTTGACCTGGTGTTTCTGCGCTAAGTGTGATGGGGTCAGATGCGGTTCCCATTCCAAACATATTAATCTGAACATCTTTCCATACGCCATCAGAAAGTACAATGTTATCACCTGGCTTAGCATCTTTTATAGCATTTGCCAGAGCGGCATTATTACTTACGGTTACATTCTTGCCGGCAATATTATTGGCTTTTTGATGCGTTTCTATGACTTCGTCGCTATGTGTTATTGATTTATTACTATTACAAGCAATTAATATAAACATGACACTGATCGTAAGAAGACTCTTATACATAGGGATAGTTTTGCTTAAATATAGCATATAAATCTAAGTCTGGAAATATTTCAACGCTTACCCCGCCTTATAACCAGTGCATAATCGATTATTAACCGTTGATAAACTTAAAATAGATTTTAAGATCTTACTGGAATTGATCAGATTTCCTTATAATCATGTAATCATTCTCTTCTACCTCAGATAGCATAGCGACATGGTTATACTTATCTTCTGACTCACGGCTTGCGTAGGTATTGATGATCTTATCTATATCTTCTTTACGTAAGACATTCTGTGTTTTTACTTTTTCAAAGTGGGCACTGGCATAGATACAATGTTTATTTCAATAGAAAAGACGCTAAATGGTAGTTTATTTTTGAGTTAAAGCTACTAGAGTTAAGTT
>JALZVB010000237.1 GCA_023300835.1 Saprospiraceae bacterium
GTTACGGATACATCTGTAATACTGTCACAGCCATTAGATGCATTAAGGACAAAGCTGTATAAGCCTGTTGTTGTAATTGTAGTATCATTTATAAAATAACTATCATTCTCACATATGTTTATATCCAGTGATTCTGAAACGGCTTTATTTATTTCAACATTGAAAATTACTGTCGAATCACAGTTGACACCAGATGTGAATGTAAAAGAATTGGTACCTTCAATTAATGTATCATTTTGTATAACGAAAAATTCTCCTTCACACAGCGATATAAAAGTCTCAGAACTGTTTCTAGGAATTTCAAAAAAGTAGTCTTGACTTATGAAACAGCCTTGAGAATTCTCAAACAATATACTATAATCACCTACGGGACTGTTCACATTAAGTTCCAACTCATTTGAAATTTCTCCAAAGATAGCTACACCGTCTAGATACCATTGGTAAGAATCAAAAGAGTCATCAATACCTAATATCAGTGCATCTTTACATACATCCTCTGGTTTGGTAGTAAGAGGTTGAAGAAAACTACTTGTTTCATCCAGTGACAATTGATCAAGGAAAAAATATGGCTGCTGTGATGAATTAGGGTTTGTGCCACAACCTGGCCCTAGGATGATTGCCTCATAAGCTCTAGATGGAATAAAATCAAAAACGACATTTACCCATTCGTTTACACCGGTAACAGTTTGTTGTGCAATGAGGTTCCAGCCATTTCCTGCCCCAGGACAATTGGTTCCATTGAAAGGAAGACTAGTGGCGTTTGGTGCGCCATATAGCGATATAACTATGCTATTTGCATTCTGTCTATTGGGAAAACCTATAAAAAAATTCATTCTGTATTTGTTATCAGTAACTAGGCTTTCTGTAAGAATAGCACCTGTGTATTCCTTGTAATTAGAAATACTCTGAAGCCCATCTCTGAATCCTATGGCACCATTTCCATCTGGAAAAGGAAGCGGAGCGGTACTATTAGGGATATCTGGATGTCCTAAGAAGCCTCCGCAGGTGTGCACGTAGTCTGTTGTTGCTGCTGATGCTTGTATCCAGAAATCAGCACAATTAAGTTCCTCTTTTCTATCAGGACAACAATTCATTAGTTCAAATGAAGGATTAGGAATTAATCCAGTAGGTACTTCTGAGGAGCAAGCACAATCAGAGTCGTTTAGATCAATAAGATTATCAGAATCATTGTCTATTCCATCATTACATATTTCTTGTGAAAACATAAACCCGCCTAAGCATGTGAATAGTATTACAAGTAAAATCTCTTTATTCAAAATCGAATGACTTTATATGTGAGTCTTAAAGAAAAAAAAATTAGTAATTAAAGACAAAATAAATATTGATTGATGTAAAAAAATAAAATAATGTTATCATTATATAGATAAAAAACATATTTTTGTGTTGAGCAATATATTCAACTTCCAATCATTGCAATTTAAAGAATCACTCTTTATTATTTTTTCTAAGACAACTTTACAGATATAAGTGTCTTAAATAATACAATCAAGCCTTTTAAGTAGCCGATAAAAAGATATACAAAATTAAAATATTACATATCATTCGTTAGAACAACTCTTAATACATAACGGAATATGAGTATTTCATATTTTAATTTTAAAACCACAACAAAATACTATGAATAAGACTAAACAAAAGATTATTGATAAAAGTCTTGCTCTTTTTAACGACAACGGGTTTTCTAATATCAGTCAGAGAACAATTTCTGACCACTTGAAGATAAGCCCAGGAAACCTCACTTACCACTTCAAAAAGAAAGATGATATTCTAGAATATCTTTATTTTGAGATGGTAGCTGAGTTGAACAAAGTGTTTGGAGAATTTGAAGAACATGGTAAAAGTGTTGAAAACACAGTTAGAATTTTCAAAATCTTATTAAATACAAGATATAAGTACAGATTTGTATTTTTAGAGTTTGTTAATCTTACGAGAACAAATCCTAAAATTGCTAAAGATTATCGAGCACTTTCTAAGCAAAGAACTGAGGATATGAAGAAACTTTTCAAAGGTTTCGAATCAAAAGATATCATATCTAAAGGTGCCGCTAAGGCTGGATTCAAAGAAGCTTTTGAAAGAGCATCTAAAGTATGGGAGATGTACTTACCATATACTGTATTGAAAGAAGGTAAACTTACAAGTAAGACTTACATCAAGCAGTTAAATGCATTCTTTGATGAGTTAGAGCCTTTCTTTACTAAAAAAGGAAAAACATCTCTTACAGAATGTTTAGGTTAAATATATTTTGAAATCAGAACATTATCTGATTTATCATTATAAAATACTTAAGGATCTTCCCATAGAATGGTTCTTAAGTATTTTTTTTGTCATGGTCATATATCAATAAGTCACTTTCCGTCATGATTATGATAAAATATAAAACGACATACGTTAACAGGTCTCAATAAACGCAATTATCTCTTCAATTGTCTCTCCCTCATATATTAACTTATTGTGTAATAATTGCTTTTTATAAAATTGCCGACTACTCAATTTACTTATCCATTCTTTATTATAATTACTCGGTGAATCTGTAGTAATATCACACAGTAAATATTGATATCGGCCGTGTTCAATGTTATAAATGAAAATATTTATTTGGTCAATTAACTTCTGTTGTTCAAATGGTAGTTTCGGTATAAGAATCATAGGTTCCTCAAGATAGGGGAATGGCCAGAATTCTATCAAATGAGCCTCTAGGTAAGGGTTTTGTTTTATAACCGATTTTACTTTGGAAGATAATTCTTGTTTTAGTTCCACTAATTTTTCCCTAATCTTATTAATAGGCGGTTCTAGAAAGTCGTTTATAGGCTTCCATTTCCTTCCCGTAATGTCTAGATAGGACATATTATTCAATCTGAGCTTGTAATCAAATCGACTATTCCCTGGTACAAAATACCCAGGGTAAAAGAATTTTTTATCACAGTGTTTAGCGTATTCTACCTCTTCTAGCATCGTATATACACCTAGGCTGTATTCATAATATTCAGGATCATATATACCCGTAATACTTGCAATACTGTTATCACCATTATCAAAAAAGCTAAAAGCAATCAATCTATCTCCGTCATAGATATTGATTTCTAAGGTGTCATAAATGTTATGCGTCTCATGCTCTAGAAGCGAAGATTCTAGTGATTCTGCCAAGTGACCTTTGAATTCTTTGGCGTAAGCTGCATAAATGACCTTTTTCTCTTCTGTGAGGTTAAAAGGAACAACCTCGCATCTGAATAACTTTCTGTTCTTCCTGAGTATCTTTCTGAGACTCTTGCTGGGCATATAATCTTCTAATAATAGTCTCAACCATATAGCGGAGTAAATATCTTTTTCGTAAAAAAGGAAATGCGTTGTAAAGATCGTTTGCCCCATACGATACCAGCCCATTGCGAGGAACTTATCAAGTTGTTGGGGAGCTATTGACTCCAAGTACAACCTGTCAGCGATTTTATGGTATTCTTTCATTTTATTATTATCTGAGGTAGTATCTTCTATTAGTCCAATTAATTAACCCATTTACAATTGGATTTTAATATTTAATACAATTCTTATTACCTTATGCTCATCATCATAAATATATCAAGTATGCATAAGAATTATCTTTTATTTTCAATGTTGGCAATTTTCATGTTTTGCCCTCCGGCTTTTAGTCAAAAGAAGAAGAACAAAGATGACAAAAACCTCTCAAAGCATTACCTAGAGGACTTAAATATTCCAGCTCTAAAATTCAGATCCGTAGGTCCTGCATTGACTTCTGGAAGGATTGCAGATATAGCAGTCAATCCACGCAATCATAGTGAGTACTATGTTGCGACAGCTTCTGGTGGCGTATGGAAAACAGTAAACGCAGGTACTACCTATGAACCGATATTTGATAGTCAAGGTTCTTATTC
>JALZVB010000238.1 GCA_023300835.1 Saprospiraceae bacterium
GGTACTGAGAACATCCGTACCTGAATTTCTAACTGAGAAGCGCGAATAGTATTCCGCTCGGGAATCATCGAAGAAGACATTATCTACTTTCTCAAGACCATATTGTTTTCCAAAAAAGACATTAAATGATTTTTGAGGGCAGGAAGCACTTCCAAATCCTTTCATTTTCATCAAAGCGTTTGTCTCAAATTTAAGCTCACCTTGTTCATCAATATAAGAGATGTGTATATCTCTCTGCATAAATTTATTTCTTTTGCCATAATTCCCAAATGCCCAATAGGCAAAGCCTCGCAGTTCAAACTTTTTACCAGGTACAAAAAGGCCAATATCATAATCATAAAGTCCTACACTATCCGTTGTTACAGAAATAATAGGAACGTTATATCTTGTTCCTATATCGGGGTCGATAAAATAAGTGCTAGAATACAATTCACTTGATCGTCTTTCATTCTCAAAAGCAGCATATCTTATTACATTACATTTATAAACTGACTTTGGTTCTTTCCACATATACTCATGTAGTCTGTCAGAACCTGAAAGTGGCGTTGTGGGGATGGCACTTATACTATATGGTGTATCTGAATTATTTTCTAATCGGATAGAACCTTCATACAACTTGCTCTTAACTGTAGGTGTTTCTCCGTTTAAGGTGTAGTATATCTTTTTATTTGTATCACTTGTGCTTAATTCAAGCTCGATTGCCTCATCGTAGAAACCAGAAGTATGGGAAGCACTTATATCAACATTTATGATATTACTTAAGTCAGGTGAGGTGTTATTGGTTACCACCCATTCGTCAGATCCATCTGACTTTCGACCATAAGATTGATCGCTAGCCAATTCTGGTATTACAATGTCATTTATAACATCCCCATTGTTGTCTGAGAGAAACAGTGTTTCTCCTTTTGAAGATAACTTGAAATTACAATGCAAGGAAACAGTTTCTAGAGAGTCTTTTTTATTAGAAGCAAAAACCAAAAGAAAACTTTGAGGAGCCAGGGTGACATCAGGAAACAACCATTTATCTAATTTTGTACTATCATCAGATAATGAATAATTTTTAAGATTAACTTCAGCGTCATTAGGATTGTAGAGCTCTATCCAATCTTTAAATTTTTCATTTTCATCTTTGATGGTGTAATCATTCTTAGTCATAACTTCATTAATCACCACATTCTGTCCATGGACATACATAACAGAAAATAGTAATAGTAATAGTGTTCCCTTCATAATAGTTGTTGCTACTTTATTCACATTGACAACAATGTAATCTCATTAAGAGTACAACCGTCAGATTGATTCAACGACAACTACATATATGCTTTATTTGTAATACAATTATATAACAAAAGTTTTAATTCAATAAAAGCATTTTGGTTTTTTTTGAAAAAACATTTTCTTTTATAAAGTAGGTAATATTAGTATGGTCTAGATTTAAGTCAAAAGGTAGCCAGATCATAAACAATAGTTTAAGGCTTCTATCATATTAGGAAAGTTATATTCAAATGGGATTTGCCGATCTTCTGTCATAGTGAAACTTACAATTATAGGCTTTAAAAAACATTTTCCAAATAAGCCTAGTTATCATATAATCTACTAACTTGAGTACAAAGAAATTGAATTGATTTCATGGTCAATCCATTAACCCTTAAGATTCTCAAAATGCCTATAAAGTTTTATCTCCTTGTCATCAGTCTCATTTGCTCAACACTGGCCATCGGTCAAGACACAGATCAATTCATCACCTTACAGAAAAAATATAGCGCATATACAATATCAGAACCCTCTCTATCAGAATCAGAATATGTAAGTGATGTATACATGAGTATGGGATTACCTTCCTCTACATGTCTGCAAAAAGACAAGACTGACATTTATCACGGTAAGCGTTTCTACAGATACCAACAATACCATGAGAACATTCGCGTCTTTGGAACACATTATCTATTACATGAATCGAACAATGTCATTACAGAAACCAGTGGAAAATACATTCCTCATCCCTACCCTATCAATGAACTCAAAATAGAAACTGAAGAAGCTATTGACATAGTATTCGATCTGAAAGAACTTCAAGGTTGGAATAGAAAAAAAGCAAATTTACTTTCTTCATTAATCTACTTCCCTGTCAGTTATCCTAAACTTAACAATCCATATGTAAAGAAGGCCTATCTCATAGAAGTGACACAACAAGAACCCTATGATCACAGGCAAATAATTATAGATGCCGCATCAGGTAAGTTATTATGGTCAACATCACAACTAAGATATCAAGCCATTCCCGGAAAAGCAAAAACCAAATACTATGGTGTTCAAGACATGATTATTGATTCTATTGGTCCAGATCAATATGTCCTCTACGATGAGACACGTGGCGCTGCAGGTATGTCTGTCAAAGATAATCAGTTTGACATATTTGAGGGAGACAGTAACTGTATTGATCTTACTAATAGTGATCAAGATGAAGTAGCCGCAGATGCCTACTATTGTATGGGGCGATTCTATGATACGATGCTTGACTCTTTTGATTGGAAAGGTCTCGATAACAACAACAAGTCGATGACGTCAATTGTACATATCAGAAAAGGGCAAGACTTTGTCAATGCATACTGGGATGGGAACAGAGCTTACTTTGGCGATGGGGATTGTCTTAATGGACCATTGACGACATTAGAGGTAGTGGCACATGAATTTATGCATGGAATAATTCAATCCTCTTCTAGTCTCGATGCGACTGGTGAGTCAGGTGCCCTAGCAGAAAGTATAAGCGATGTAATAGGTAAATATCTGGAGCACCTATACGATAGACCTCAATTCAATTGGCTCGTCGGTCATTCGTTCCAATATGACTCTAGAATTCCTGCTTTCAGATCAATGTCAGATCCTAGCGAATTCAATCATCCTATGTTCTATAAAGGTATAAACTGGATAGACAACAATGATCCTCATACAAATAATGGTGTAGGAAATTTCTGGTTCTACCTTCTAACTGAAGGGGGCAATGGGATAAACGAAAAAGGGGAAGATTATCAGATCAACGCCTTAGGCATAGACAAAGCTACACAGATTGTTTTTCAAACCAATAGATTTTTTCTGGCTTCCAATTCTGGCTATAATGATTATTATCAAGGCTCACTTTATGCGGCCATGACTTTATACGGTGAGAATAGTCCTGAATATAATGAGGTAGAAAAAGCATGGAAAGTAGTAGGTCTTCCCAATGAACCCGAGCAAATGCCAGAACTTGACTTGGCCGTAGCTGTATCGCCTACATTCACCTCAACTTGTCGTAGCGAGGAGGCATTTCCATTTAGAATTACAATATCTAATGTTGGAGATCTAGCCTACGTTGCTAGTGATATTAATTCAGAAATCAATATACGTTTAGGTACAGGTGTTGATACAACTTTTGCTTTCAATCAAGACTTACTTCCTGGGGAATCTACCACATTAGAATTTGACAATCTACTCGTTCCGACTATTGAGAGAACACTGGTTAATTTCATTGATATCATCATAGAAGATGCCGATGAAAATAACAATGATGCACTTCAGATCTTAAGGGTTCTAAATGAAAATCCTGACATTATCGAGTTATCGGTATCACCAGTCGAAGCACAATGTTTTAACAATATCTACCCCGTTAATTTCTTAATGAAAAACAAAAGCTGTGTTGATTTTGATCAAGCTCGTGAAATAACA
>JALZVB010000239.1 GCA_023300835.1 Saprospiraceae bacterium
TGATACAAATCGCGAAGTCTGCGTATTAGTCATGTGCTTGTGCTCATACAATGCTTTTTTTACTTCTGGTAAATTATATTCTATTATGGTTTCTAATAGTTCTATATCGTGTTTTCCTGAAATTAGAATTTTGGACTGAGCACCTTTAGTATTGTGTTTACCACTTAATAACGCTATACTTACAAATCCATCCTGCCATTCAGCATAACACTGTTCATCGTCCCAGAGAGATACGACCCTTTGGATGGGTTGATTGATTGTTGTCGTGCAAGTGTATTTCATCTTGTGGAATTGTTAAGATTCTATTTATAATATTTATTACCGCCAATGATTTTCATTAAAAACTGTTAAGCTAGCTTATTTATACTGTTGATTATATTGCCCAGAGATCATCACATCCCATCACATCCTCTAGTCATCTATGATGGCCACTGTCTACTATGTTCCAAAGCCATTCAATTTATACTAAAACATGAAACAGGAGAGAGGTTAAAATTTACAACCCTCAAAAGTAAAATAACTCAGTCAATTATCACACAGTTAGGAATTAAGGAAGTTCCAGATTCGATTTTATTCTACTACCAAGGAATCCTATACGCTGAAAGTAATGCCGTTATACAAATCGCCGAATACCTAAAAAGACCTTATTCAAGTGCTAGAATGGTTAGATTCTTACCTTTACAAATAAGAGATGTTTTATATCAATTTATTTCTAGAAATCGATACAAATGGTTTGGCAGATCTGATGAAATATGCGCTATAATAGAACCAGATACGGAACACAGATTTATAACGTAATTAACTCCAATTACTCTTTTGTAAAATTTGTCGAAAGACAACAAGTTCTAAAATTATTTTTAGGTACAATCTAATGACCTCCACTTGTATGAGGACTCATCATCTCTTTACCTAAAAACTTAGTAGCTAATTTTCCTATTGTCAAGCCTTGAACAATAATAGAGAAAACAACAACGACATAAGTCACTGTAAGAAATAGTTCTCTATTCATTTCTTCTGGAATACTCAGTGCCAGAGCAATAGATATTCCACCACGCAATCCACCCCAGGTCATTATTTTAGTTGTATGAGGAAGGAATTCGAGTTTCTTAGAAAATAGTTTGACAGGTATAAGGAGCGATAAGTATCTGGCTAAAAGAACTAAGAAAATAGAAATTACGCCAGCTGTTATATAATCCATCTGGAAACTAATTACGAGTAATTCTAATCCTATCAGAACAAACAATAGTGCATTAAGCAACATATCAACAAGCTCCCAGAATTTATCTACAAACAGTTCTGTAGTATTAGACATCGCTGTTCCTCTTACCGTATCATTTCCAACAATCAGACCTGCAACAACTATAGCTAATGGTGCTGACAAGTGTAGATAATGCGCAAACACATAACCACCCATGACACAAGCCAGTGTGATCATAACTTCTATTTCATAATCATCAATAGATTTCAGTAACCTGTAAGTGACGTAACCTAGGGCAGCGCCAAAAACAATTCCGCCTAATACCTCTTGACCAAATAAAGTCATAATACTATTAAAGTCGCTTCCTCCATGAGCACCACCGCCACCAGCAATACTGAATATCGTTAAGAAGACAACAACACCTACACCATCATTGAATAGAGATTCTCCGACAATCTTGGTTTCTAGAATTTTAGGCACACCTGCTTTTTTCATAATACCTAGAACGGCAATAGGATCCGTAGGCGAGATCAGTGCTCCGAATAATAGGCAATGGATATATTCTACATTCAAGCCCAACGCATTGAATATGTAATAGACAAATGTGGCTACGAGAAATGTAGACGTCATGACGCCAATTGTTGCAAATGTCAACACCGGCCATCGCTGTACCTTCAATTGATCAAAATTGGTATGCATAGCTCCTGCAAAAAGTAGAAAACCCAGCATCACATCCAGTAATACGGTCTTGAAGTCAATCTCATTGATCAACCCTTCTGCCATATGTAACAACGAATCATTAATCAAGCTCGATAGAAATAAGCCCAGTGTAAATATGATCGCAATGACCATCAACCCTATTGTATTAGGGAGTTTGAGGAATTTTACATTGATATATCCGAATAAGGCGGAGAGTACAATCAGTATCGAAGAAATTGTAAATAAATCCATAGTTGGCAAGTTTCTTCTGCAATATAAGACTTTGGTGCAGGGGTTTCACAGATGGGCTTCGCCATTTTAGTTAAGATGACTTTAAGGGTGCAGAGAACGATAAATTGTTATCAAAAGGAAGTAGGTTTAAAAAATCTGCAATTTGCGTATGTTGGTATTTGTTTTTATCTTTGTAAAGTGAAGATTAATCTAGTCAAATTGACAGATGTTATGTCGGTCGTAAATTCCGATAAGGATATGGAAAAGGCTTTTCGTAAGTTTTATGAGAAGTTAAAAGAAGTTGAATGGAAACTTCCACATGATATTCTAAAAACATTTAATTCAGCAGATATTCTAAATTTTCAGACAATGAATAGGGTTGTATTTAATATAGGAGAAAATAAATACAGACTGATTTGTGGATATCATTTTGGCTATTCTTATGTTCAATTATTTGTCAAATTCGTTGGATCTCATGAGCAATATGATTTGATAGATGCTTGTAAAATTGAAATGTTCAAATAATGAAAAACCTAAAATATACTGTAGTCAGAGATCAAAGTCAATATGACGCCTATTGCGGAATATTAGAAGAACTTGTATTAACTAGTGAGTCTAAAAACATTGAAGAAGTTGATTTACTCTCTTTATTGATATATGATTATAATGAGAGAAAAATGGAAAACTACCCACTCGAATTTACACCAGTTGAACTTTTGAAAAATTTAATATCTGAAAACCAATTGACTCAACTAGAACTGTCAAAAAGATTAAAAGTATCTCCACAATTGATCAGTGATGTTCTGAAAATGAGAAGAGAGATATCTAAAAAATTAGCTTATAAGTTGGCTGATGAATTCTGTATAAAATATGCTGCTTTTCTTAAACCATATACATTAAAAAAGGCAAGCTAAAAGGGCGATTTAACATCAAATGATTCAGAAGATTTGATCGTAAAAATTTGTTTGCATTCCAAAAGAAATTACAATGAGATACATAACAGCGGACTACATACTTCCCATCGTTTCTGAACCGATAAAAGAAGGTGTTGTAGTCATAGATGGAACAGGGAAGGTTATTGAATTGACTACAAGAGACCTCTGCGGTAGTGTAGATATGGAAACATTCCGAGGGATCATAGTTCCAGGATTCATCAATACCCACTGTCATCTTGAGTTATCTCATATGAAAGGCCTATGTGCAACAGGGACTCAATTGATTCCTTTTATTACCAATGTTGTGAAGTTCAGAGAGTTTGAACAAGACGTTATTCAAAAGGCGCTAACAAGAGAAGATGTCAATATGTGGGAGGCGGGTATACAAGCGGTGGGAGATATTTCTAATAAGGCCGATACCGTTGCTTGCAAAGACAAATCACCTATCAGTTATTATACATTTGTAGAAGTCTTTGATATGATGCAACCTACAATGACGAGAACTACAGTAGAACAATACCGTCCAGTTTTTACGGCCCAATCAGACTTAGGTAAGAATAAAAAAAGCTTCGTGCCACATGCGCCATATTCTGTAACACCAGAATTATTTGATTGGTTAAATAGAGCTAACCCTGATGGAAAAACCGTCACGATACACAATCAGGAGACGCAAGATGAGTATGATATGTTCTATAATAAAACAGGTGGATTTGAAGATTTTTTCAAAGGTTTCGGAATGAACCTAGATCACTTTGAACCTATTGGTAAGTCATCTATGGCATATACGCTTAAGCACATGACACCTACTAAGCGAAC